>CAZOLL010000252.1:0-6514 GCA_964580365.1 uncultured Phycisphaeraceae bacterium | reverse complement strand
GAACGGGATCGTCGCCGGCGAGAAGCCGACGAACAACAGGACCGGTCCCGCGTTCGGCTTCGCCCCGACGATCGTGACGTTCGACAGCGCGCCGAGCGCGGGCGGAACCGTCGTGCTCAAGATCGGGATGCCCGGCGTGCCCGCTTTGCCGGCGCCGTACGCGCTCGCCGCGCCGAGCGTGCCGCCGCAGCAGTCGGTGCGCAGGTCCTCCTCCTTCGCGCCGTTGTCGCCGGTCGAGAACCACGGGCCCCACGGTTGGAACGGCGTCGTCGACGCGGCGTGCTCGACGCGCGCGCGCCAGTGGTACGCCGTGTTTCCCGTGAGCCCCGCGATCGTCACCGAGGCGTCGACGCCGGCGCCGGTGGCGTCGACGAACGCACTCCGCACGAGACCCGTGCCGTCGAACGGGACGCCGAACGGTTTCGACTCGACGGCGAGCCGCACGTCGCCGCGGCCGAACGGCGAGAGCAGGTGCTCCTTCACGAGGAACGAGTTCGTCAGTGTGCGCGACAACGGCACGATCGACTTCGAGTCGTCGGCGCGCCGCTGCTGCGGCTTCGCAACGCGGCCCACGCCGTTGTTGCCGAAGTACACCCACGCCGAGCCCTGGCCGATCAGCGAGCCGGATCCGTACAGCGGGAAGCCGATGATGACGTCGGAGTACCCGTCGCCGTTCGTGTCGCCGGCGGTGCCGAGCGAGCGGCCGAACTCGCCGGCGGCGGTCGTGCCTTCGCCGGTCCACGCCGGAACGCCCTCCGCTCCGAACGAGGAGCCCAGATAGAGGAAGGCCCGGCCCTCGTTGACCTGGTCGTTGGTGAAGTAAGGCGCGCCGACGAGCACGTCGGAGAATCCGTCGCCGTTCACGTCCCCGGCGGTGCTGACGTCAGTGCCGAACTCCGACAGGGACGTCCCGGAGATGTTCCACGGCGCGCTGAACGTCACGCCGCTCGCGGTGCCGAGGAAGATCAGCGCGCTGCCGTTGGTGAACGGGAGTCCGGAGCCGACGATCACGTCGGCGAAGCCATCGCCGTTCACGTCACCCGCGGTGTCGACCGAGGAGCCGAAGTGGAAGTCGGCGATGTTTCCCTCGATGGCCCACACCGGCGTCGCGCTGACGCCATCCACGTTGCCGAGGTAGACGAGCGCACGACCTTCGTCGTTCTGCCCGTTGTCGAACCCGTTCGCACCGACGATGACGTCGGAGAAACCGTCCGCGTTGACGTCGCCCGCGCCGGCCACCGACACGCCGAATTGCGGTGGGAGGGACCCGCCGCTCGTCGCGCCGCCCGAGGCGGTCCACGCCGCGGTGGTCGACGGGCCCGTGGCGGAGCCGAGGTACAAGTTCGCGAAGCCGCCGCCGCTCGCGTGCTGGACGCCCACGATCACGTCGGCGAAGCCGTCGCCGTTCACGTCGCCCGCCGAATCCGCGGCGCTCATGTTCGCGAAGGTCTGGTTCCCCTCGACGCTCCACGCGGGCGTCGCGACGAGTCCGGCGAGCGAGCCGAAGTGGACGTACGCCGCGCCTTCGTCCTGCTGTCCGTTGTCGAACGTCCAGGCCGTGACGATCACGTCGGCGAAGCCGTCGGCGTTCACGTCGCCGGCGCCGTTGACCGAGTAGCCGAGCATCCCGTTCGTCTGGGCGCCCACGACCGACTGCGCGCCGGGGATCGACGGCCCGCTCGCCGACCCCGGGTACACGACGAAGCGTCCCACGTTCGACAGACCGCTGTCCCAGAACGAAGTCCCGACGATGACGTCGGCGAAGCCGTCGCCGTTCACGTCGCCCGCGCTCGCGACGGAGTTGCCCTGCGTCGCAAGTCTCTGGTTCCCCTCCGCGAGCAGGGTCGGCGACAGCTTCGGCGGGCTGCCCTTGCCGTGCCACACGAAGGCGGCGCCTTCGTCGGTCTGGCCGAGGGAGAAGCGGGGTGCTCCCGCGATGACGTCCGCGAATCCGTCGCCGTTCACGTCGCCTGCGGTGCCGACCGACCCGCCAAGGTGCGCGGACCCGAGGTCGATCTCGAAGGTCTGCGACGGAGTGTGCGGGAGGTCGTTCGGCGAGCCCTCGTAGAGGTACATGCGACCTTCCGCGGTCTGGCCGTTCGAGTACCCCTCGGCGCCGACGACCACGTCCGCATAGCCGTCGCCGTTCACGTCGCCCGCGGTGCCGATGGCGCTGCCGAAGACCGCGAGAGCGAGGTTGCCCTCCTGGGTCCAGATCGGGCTCGCGGCGAGTCCGGCGGCAGAGCCGAGGAAGAGGTGCGATCGCCCTTCGTCGCTCTGACCGTTGGTCCATTCGTGCGCGCCGACCACGACGTCCGCGAAGCCGTCGGCGTTCACGTCGCCCGCGGCGCCGACCGCGTGACCGAACCTCGCGTCCGCCTGGTTGCTCTCCGCCGTCCACGCGGCGCTCGTCGCGAGTCCGGTCGCGGAGCCGAGGTAGAGGAAGGCGCGTCCTTCGTTCGACTCGCCGTTGTCGAACCACTCTGCGCCGACGACGACGTCCGCGAAGCCGTCGCCGTTCACGTCGCCGGCGGCGCTCACCGATTCGCCGTAGCGCGCGTTCGCCTGATCGCTCTCGACAGCCCATGCGGACGTCAGTGCGAGTCCCGCGGCCGAGCCGTGGTACACGAAGGCGGCGCCTTCGCCGCCCTGTCCGTTGCTGAAGCCGACCGCACCGACGATCACGTCGGAGAATCCGTCGTCGTTCACGTCGCCCGCCGTGCTCACGTCGCGGCCGAAGGAAGTGAAGGTCCGATTGGATTCGGCGATCCACGCGGGCGTCGTCGCCAGCCCCGCGGCCGAGCCGAGGTACACGTACGCGCGGCCCTCCTGCGCTTCTCCGTTGGCGGCGTGCTGCGCACCGACGATGACGTCCGCGAACCCGTCGCCGTTGACGTCGCCGGCCGTTCCGACCGACGTGCCGAAGTAGGCGCCGACGAGGTCCGACTCCGCGGTCCACGCCGGCGAGAAAGCGAGCCCGCCCGCGGCGCCGAGGTAGACGAACGCGGAGCCTTCGTCGGTCTGTCCGTTATCGAAGAACGCCGCGCCGACGATGATGTCCGAGAATCCGTCGCCGTTCACGTCGCCCGCGGTCGCGGACGAGATGCCGAACTGGGCGTTCGCCTGGTTGCTGTCGACCAACCACGCCGGCGTCGTCGCGAGCGGGTCGATCGTGAGCGGGTACTGCGCACCCGCGTCATCGACCTCGATGCGGACGACTTCGCCCTCGGCGCGCATCGAGGCAGAGAGCGTCCGGCCTGTCGCGTCGAACGCCCAGAGGTGGTCGAGCCGCAGCGCGATCTCGCCGTTCGCGAGCACGAATTCGACCGTGCCCGCGACGCACGACGAACGCGCACTCGCGTCGCCGCGCACGGAGAGCTCGACGACGACCGGACCGCGGCCTTCGGGCCGCTCTTCGAGCGTGAAGCCCTGCTCGAGTCCGCGCGCGTCGTTCACGTACCACTCGGTGATCGGGCCGCGTTCGTACTCGACGCGGTTGTCGATCGCGCGCGGTGTCGCGGCGAGCGGCGCCGCGAGCCGATCGAGCCGACCGAAGCCCGAGAATGCAAGTCGCCACGCGGTCGCCTCGACGCCGGTGCGCGGCGCGATCCGCACTCCGTCGTCGGAGAACGTGAGCCGCAGGTTCTGCGCGCGGTTTGGCGCGACGAGCGACGGGCCGTCTCGCGAGACGCGGTACTCCGCGGCCGCGAGCCCGGCGCCGAGCCCCGCCGGCGGAGCGGCGCGTTCTTCGTGCGCTGCGTGAACCGGCGCGACGAGAAGGACGAAGCTGAGCAACGACGCGAGGCAGGGCAGCGATCGCCGCATCGGGCACCTCCGGGGTCCGCGCTGGATCCGTTCGCGTGAAGCGCTGGACGCTTCGGACGGTGGAAATGTCGAAGTTCGAGCGCCAGATCCCCGAGATTCGCCGCGCGCCGAGCGAACGTCACGTCGCGAGATGCGGAGCAAGCCACACGCTTCGGACCAACCCGTGCGCATTCGCCCGTGCACCCCGGCTCGGGCTCCATCCCGGGCTCAGGCCCTTGCCACGTTGCCGGGCCCAGATTCCTACGATCCCGAGACGTGCGACTCCCCTCCCTCCTTCTTACGGCGATGCTCTTCCCGTCCTGCGCCTCTCAGCCGGCGGTCATCGAACTCGAGACTCAGGAGAGTCCATCCCGCACTCGCACCATCGCGATCGTCAGTCACGGGTGGCATACCGGGGTGATCGTGTCGGGCGCGGACATGAACCGCGCGGTCCCCGAACTGGCGAAGCGATTCGGCGAGCCCGACTTCTACGAGATCGGCTGGGGCGACAAAGGCTTCTACCAGGCGCAGGAGATCACGAGCGGGCTCACGATGCAGGCGATGTTCTGGTCGTCGGGCGCGGTGCTGCACGTGGTCGCGATGCACCGTGTGCCGGAGGAGTTCTTCTTCGCCGATCCGATCTTCTCGGTGGAGGTCTCCGACCGCGAGCTCGAAGCGCTCCACGCGTTCCTCGCGTCGAGCTTCGCGCGCGACGAAGCCGGCGCGATCGTCGATCTGCGGCCGGGGATCTACGGCGACAGCGAGTTCTATGACGGAGTGGGGCGGTACTACATGCTCCACACCTGCAATACATGGACGGCGAAAGCGCTCGCGAGTGCGGGGATGGAGATTTGGCCGAGGTGCACGCTTTCGGCGTCGGGGGTGATGGGATTTCTCGAGGATGATGACCGCGCGCATGTCGTGCGCGGCGAACCTTGAACGGACGGTGAGCGGAACGGCCTGAGCCCGAGCCCGGGCCAGGAACCCGAGCCTGGGCCGGGGCCCGGGCTCGGGTTCCTGGCTCGGGCTCGGGCCCCGGCCCTCGGTCACTCGAGGTACGTGTACCCCCGAAGCCCCGATTCATAGAAGCTCATCAGCGCCCGGCTCTCGCCAACGGCGAGCCTTCCCTCGGTCACCGCGCGCTCGGCGTCGCGTCTCATGTCGCGCACCAGATCCTCGGTGTCGAACTCGACGTAGCCGAGCACCTCGCGCACCGTGTCGCCTTCGATGACCTCGTCGATCGACCAGCGGCCTTGCTCGTCGATGCGCAGGTGGACGACGTGCGTGTCGCCGAACAGGTTGTGCAGGTCGCCGAGCACCTCTTGGTAGGCGCCGAGGAGGAAGATGCCGAGGTAGTAGGGCTCGTCCTCCTTCAGGTCGTGCAGCTCGAGCGTCTTCTTCTCCTCGCGCTTGTCGACGAAGCGGTCGATCTTGCCGTCGGAGTCGCACGTGATGTCGGCGAGCACCGCGAGGCGGTCGGGCTGCTCGTCGAGCCGATGAATCGGCGCGATCGGGAAGAGCTGCGAGATCGCCCACGCGTCGGGCATCGACTGGAAGACGGAGAAGTTGCAGAAGTAGATGTCGGAGAGAAGCTTCGGCAGGTCCTCGAACTCTTCCGCCAGCTCGCTGCGTTTCGCGCTGCGCTCGACGATCTGCAGGCCGATCGACCAGAACAGCTGCTCGGTCCACGCGCGCATCGGCAGGTTCATGTAGCCGAGGCTGAACAGCGACATCGCCTCGTCGCGCGCCTGCATCGCGTCGTGATAGACCTCGATCAGGTTGCGGTCGGTCAAGCGCTCGTGCGCGTCGAGGAGGTCGAGCACCGGCTGCGGCTGCTCGGCCTCGGGGAGCTTGGTGACCTCGGCGCGGATCTTCGCGACGTCGGGTCGCACGTCGAAGCGCGAGCGGCCGAGCACGTTGCAGATCAAGGCCGAGCTGTGCGCCGCGATGTAGCGGCCCGACTCCGACAAGAGGTTCGGGTGCGGGACCTTCGCGTCCTCGCAGACCGTCTTGATGCGGTAGACGATGTCGGTCGCGTACTCCTGCGTCGTGTAGTTCATCGACGACGACCAGGCCGACTGCGAGCCGTCGTAGTCGACGCCGAGTCCGCCGCCGATGTCGATCGTGTCCATCGCGGCGCCGAGGCGGCGCAGCTCCGCGTAGAGGTACGCAAGCTCGGTGACGGCCTTCTTGAAGTTGCCGATGTCGTAGATCTGGCTGCCGAGATGGCAGTGCACCATCTTGAGGCAGTCGAGCATGTCGCGCTGCCGCAGGTACTCGACGGCCTCGACCATCTCGCTCATCGTGAGGCCGAACTTCGAGCGCAGACCGCCCGAGTTCTCCCAGCGGCCCGCGCCGCGCGACGAGAGCTTCGCGCGCAGGCCGATCTTCGGCTTCACGTTGTAGTTCTTCGCGTGCGTCGCGAGCAGCTCGAGCTCGCTGAACTTCTCGACGACGGTGAGGATGTTCCTGCCGAGCTTGGTCGCGAGGATCACCGTCTCGATGAACTCGTCGTCCTTGAAGCCGTTGCAGACGATCGGCATCTCGTTGTGGCCGACCGTGAGGCCGAGCACCGCGAGCAGCTCCGGCTTGGAGCCGGCCTCGAAGCCGAAGCCGAGCGACGCGTTCAGCTCTTTGATCTGCTCGCAGAGCTGGCGCTGCTGGTTCACCTTGATCGGGTACACGCACGAGTACTTGCCCTGGTACTCGT
>CAZOLL010000251.1:0-6519 GCA_964580365.1 uncultured Phycisphaeraceae bacterium | reverse complement strand
CCCCCCCCCCTCCTCAGGCGCCCCGGGCCGATTCTCGTTCTCGCCACCCGCGACTCGAGTTCGAGTCCGACGTCCGATCCCGCGTCCGCCACTTCGCGATCCCGAAGCTCGCCACCGCGGCAACGGGCCACACGATCAGCGGCGAGCCGACGAGTCCATCCGACAGCCAGTGCGCGCCGCCGAACACGCGCGGCGTCGTCAGCACGACGACCAGCGGCAAGAGCCACAGCGCGCGCCGCCCGAACCCGAACCAGCACATGAAGAACACGGTGAAGAAGACCGTGCCATGGTTGCTCGGGAACGAGTGCTTCGAGATGGTCTTGATCGAGTCGTCGTACAGCTTCGCGAGATCGCGATGCTCGCCCGACGCGCGCAGGAGCACTCCCGGAGAGTCCCGCTCGATCATCTTCTCGAGGACGTCGCTCACCGCGTTGCACGCGGCCCAGACCAGGAAGATCGCGAGGCCGAACGCCGCGATCGCGCGCCACGAGCGCACGCCGTTCGCTCGCGCGAACAGGACGTAGGCCGCGAAGATCGCGAGGACGCATGCGCCCTCGCCGAACTTGTGGTTGAAGAAGATGATCGTCCGGTCGAACGCCTCGCTGCGACCGACCATCGAGTTGAACGCGCGCGCCGACGGCAGCTCGATCTCGTTCAGGCGGTCGACGCCGACGGAGAATCCGAGCGCGAGGAAGACGGCGAGCACGACGAGCCAAGCGAGGAGCGCGTTCCGGCACCGCGTCCCGTTCATCGAATCTCCGCGATCGAGGACTCAGTTCGCGGGATGGTAGCGATCGGCCGCGGCCTTCAACTTCGCGGCGAACTCGAGTCGACCGGCCTCCGTGGGGGCGTAACCGGGAAACGTGTCGAGCGTCGCTTCGGTGACAGGATCCATCATCACGTAGAAGGGCTGCGACGCGGACTCCCACTTGTCGGTCTGCAGCTTCGCGTTGAACTCCTTGTCCGCGCCCTTGTCGACCCACAACTTCGCGCGGACGTAGCGCTCGAGCTGGGCGCGGACGTCCGGCCGCGGGAAGACGTTCCTCTCCATCGCGCGGCAGTTGTTGCAGGCGACTCCGGTGAAGTCGATGAACAGCGGCTTCTTCTCTGCGATCGCGCGCGCGCGGGCGTCCGCGTAGCTCTCGATGAACGACAGCTCGCTGCTCGACGTTCCGCCGCCGGCGCCGATCGCCGCGACGAACCCGGCGTTGCCGTAGTCGGGCGGCGGGAGCCAACCCTCGAGCTGGTCGCCGAAGCGCGTGCCGAAGAAGCCGCTCGCGAGGTAGATCGTCAGTGACGCGAACACGAGCGCGATGGTCGCGCGGCCGGCGCCGATGGCGGTCGACTCGTCGTCGTAGGCCATCCGCACGCGGCCGAGCAGGTACAGCGTCGTGACCGCCGCGATGCCGACCCACACGGCGAGGAAGACCGGGCGCGTCAGTACCTCCGCCTCCCACACCATGTCGGCGTTGCTGAAGAACTTCATCGCCGCGCCGATCTCGACCAGGCCGAGCGTCGCCTTCACCGCGTTCATCCAGCCGCCGGCCTGCGGCAACGACGAGAGGAGCGACGGGAACAGCGCGAGGAAGAAGAACGGCAACGCGAACGTGGCGGAGAACGTGAGCATGCCGAGGATCGGCCAAAGGCGCTCGCCTTGCGCCGCCTGCACCAAGAGGGTGCCGACGAACTGGACGGTGCAGGTGAACGACGTGAGCGTGAACACGAAGCCCATGAGCAGCACGGACCCGACGCCCGACTGGCGCTGCTGTGCTTCCGATGCGCGGCTCACCAAGAACTGCGGCATGCGGATCTCGAACGCGCCGAGCAGCGACAAGCCGAACAGGACGAACATCGCGGCGAGCGCGAGGTTCACCCAAGGGTTGGTCGCGAGCGCGTTCGCGATCTGCGGGCCCGCGAACGCGGCGGCAACGACGCCGAGGATCGTGAACGTGACGATGATGCCGAGGCAGTAGGTGGTGGCGAGCCCGATCGCGCGGCGGCGGCTGCCGCTCGCCTGCTTGCTGAACACCGAAACCGTGATCGGGATCATCGGGAACACGCACGGCATCAGCAGCGCGAGCAGCGCGGCGCCGATCGCCGAGAGCAGGAACGCGCCGATCGACGGGCGGACCGCAGCGGCCGTCGTCGCGGCCGACTTCCCCGAACCTCCCGCCCCGCTCGCCGGCGGAGCGGAAGTCGCGGCGGGCGGCGTCGCGGCCGTCGCGGGCTTCGGTGGTTCGGCCGGCGCCGCACCCTCGGCGACGGTCACCGCGACGTCGAACTCGTGGTTCGAGTTCGCGCAGGAGTTCTCGTCGCACGCGTAGAGGAAGACGGTGCCCTTCACCGCGAGCTTGTCGCCCGGCTTCGCATCCTTCGGCACGCGCAGCGCTTGCTCGAAGACCACTCGGCCCGCCTCGAACAGCTTCACGTCGACGTCGAACACGTCGTCGTGCTTGTCGATCGGCTTGGGGAAGAGGAGTTCGCCCTCGGGGGCGAGCTTCAGCCCTTCATCGAACTCCACGCGTGCGGGGATGCCGGAGTCCGGCGACGAGTTGGGTGCATAGATGTGGTAGGGGGCGTGGACGTCGATCGCGAGCTTCAGCGTCACGAGTCCGCCGGCGGGCGCAGACGTCGGCTCGAGGTTCGCCTTCATCCCAGTGCGCGGGATCGCGGGCGCGGCGCCGAGCATCGTCGCGCTCATCAGGATCGCGACGGCTCCGGTGAAAAACTTCGAGAATCGGATCATCAGGGGGTTCCCACGCCGGCAAGTCGCGCGATCATACGAGGCGTCCCAGGTCGCTGTGCCCGACTCCGATGCCCCGATTCCGTGTTAGATTTCGCGCGTTCGCCGCCCATCGATGACTCTTCACCGCGAAAAAGACTCGACCCCAGACGCCCGCTGGCGATTCGCCGCGCGGGCGCTCGCGCTCCTGGCGGCGGCCGCATGCGTGCCAATGAGCCAGCTCCGCGCGCAGAGCTGTCCTTCCGATCCTCTGCCGCTGACCGTCGCGCCGATCCCCGGGCTCGACGCGTCGACGTTCGTGCTCGGCAAGTTCGACTCCGGCGTGACGTTGTCGACCGCCGGCGGCCCGATCGTCACGAAGGCGACGATGGCGAACACCGCGGGCGGCGTCTTCGGCACCAGCGCGCTCGCGATCCCGAGCTCGCCCGCGGTCGCGATCTATCCGAGCGCCGGCTTCCCGACGCAGGGCGGGACGATCGAGATGTGGGTGCGTCCGCCGGCGTCGTGGAACGGGCGAGCGGTGCTGTTCAGCATCGACGGCGCGGGCTCGCTCGACGGGGACGCGCGTTCGGATCTCGTGTTCGGCGAGGCCACGTCGTCGACCGCGCCGGCGACGTCGTTCGTGTACATGCAGGGCTCCGGCGGCCTCGACCTCGGCATGCCCGCGACGTTCACGACGTCCGCCCCGCGCGGCATCGCCGTCGGCGACGTGAACGGCGACGGTGTCGCCGATCTGGTCGTCGCGAACAACACGGCCGCCACTCTCATGAGCCCGGTCACGCCGACTCCCGGCGAGGTGCACTTCTATTACGGGCCGTTCTCGCGCGGCACGTCACTCGGCGCGCCCGACCAGGTCCTCGAGGTCGACAAGCCGCAGGGCCTCCTCCTCGCCGACCTCGACCAGAACCACACGCTCGACCTCGTGGTGGCGTCCTACGTGTCGGGCATGGTCCCCCTGCACGGCTTCGCCAACGACGGGCAGGGGAACTTCACCCCGCTCACTTTCAACTTCTTCGGCGTGACCGACACGGCGGAAGCCGTGTGCGCCGGTGACGTGAACGGCGACGGCGTCGCCGACTTGATGTACGCGACGCTCGACCCGGGCCTGCCGAGCGGCTTCGGGAGCATCGTGGTGCGCGGCGCGATCAACGCGGGCGTGTACTCGGCGTCGCTCCTGCCCGGCCTGGCGTGGTCGATCTCCGGCGGCGCGCTCGGCGGCTCGCTGGCCGACGTCAATGGCGACGGAATGCTCGACGCCGTGCTCGCGTTGCCGTTCGGCGTGAACGGCCTCGGCAGCGGCGCGGTCGCAGTGCACCTGAACAACGGCGACGGCTCGTTCGACGCCGTGCCCGACACGCTGATCGCAACCCCGCGACCGTTCTCAACGCGACGCGCGACCTGAACCAGGACGGCGCGCTCGACGTCGCGGTCGCCAATTGGCGCGACGGGATCAACACGACCCCCGCGTCGACGGTGTTCTACGGCCCGATCAACGCGGGCGGCACGCCGCCGTCGGTCGAGTTCCTCGTCGACAACGCGGTCAGCACCGCCGCCGGCGACCTGAACGGCGACGGCACCGACGATCTCGTCTTCCACTCCGCGACCGACACGATGTCCCCGATCTTCCTGCTCGACATGAACGGCGACGCGCTCGGCGGCACCGACGGGCTCGGCCGAAAACTGCCGAGCCTCCTGCTCCCGTCGCAACCCACCGTCGGCAACAGCGCCGGCGAAGGCTCGGGGATGAGCGTCGCGTTCGCCGGTACCTCGACCTACGGCTCGGTGCAGACGACCCCGGGCGCCATCGAGGTCGCGGCGCAGTCGGGCAAGTTCGTCCTGTGCGTCACCGATGCGGCCGGCGTCACGCACGCGGCGGAGGTCGCGATCCCCGCGGGCAACGATCCCTGGGCGGTCAACGGGTATCACCACGTCCAGGCCGAGTGGAGCGCGTCCGCAGGAGTCGTCTCGATCCGCGCGGGCCACCCGGGGCTCGGCGTGAAGCAAACGATCGTCGAGCCTCCGTTCGTCGCGGGCGCGGTCGCCCCGAGCTTCCGGCTCGGCACGGGCGCGCAGAACCAGTCGCGCGCGTCGGGGTTCTCGATCGACGACTTCCGCGTCTCGACCGTGCGCCGCAGCCTCGCGGACTTCGACGCCGACGGCACGCAGGACGACTTCGACAACTGTCGCTTCCTCGCGAACGCCGACCAGGCCGACGTGAACAAGGACGGCGTCGGCGACGCGTGCGTGTTCTGCCAGACCGACCTCGGCTTCCAGGGGCCCGGCCTGCTGCGGCTGAGCGTCTGCGGAAAGCCGCTCGTGTCCGGCGCGAGTGCCGCGTTGCGCGTGAAGTGCGGCAACCCGGCGGCGCCGTTCGGCCTGTTCACGTCGTTTACCGCCTCGCCGACGTCCGCGCTCGGCGGCACGCTCGTGCCGCTGCCGCTCGTCTCGTCGGTCTTCGGCACGCTTGGTTCGAACGGCGAGTTCGTCGTCACGGTGCCGGGCTTCGCAGGCCCGTTCGACCTGTACATCCAGGCGATCGCGCTCGATGCCGCGCAGCCGGCGGGCGCCACGCTGTCGAACGCGGTGCAGATTCACTTCCCCTGATTCCTCCGAGCGGGCTCCCGCTCGCCGCGCCCGACGCCGTTCGACGGCCGGTTGTGGAGGTCTCCGGCGCAGCCGACTAGACTGCGCTGTCCCACATCCGCCGGAGATCTGCCATGCCGGACGCCGTCATCGTCAGTGCTTGCCGCACCCCGCTCGGAAAGTTCCAAGGCGCTTTTTCTTCGCTGAAGGCGGTGGAGCTCGGCGCCGTCGCGGTGACGGAAGCGGTCAAGCGCGCGAAGATCGACGGCGCCGACGTCGAGGAGGTGATCCTCGGCCACGTGCTGCAGGCGGGCTGCGGCCAGAACCCCGCGCGCCAGGCCGCTCGCGGCGCGGGCCTGCCGGACTCGATCGGCTCGGTGACGATCAACAAGGTGTGCGGCTCGGGGCTGAAGGCCGTCGCACTCGCGGCACAGGCGATCCGCGCCGGCGACGCGAAGGTCATCGTCGCGGGCGGTATGGAGTCGATGACGAATGCGCCGTACCTGCTGCCGTCGGGCCGCGCCGGCGCACGACTCGGTCACGTTCAGCTGCTCGACGCCATGGTGTGGGACGGCCTGACCGACGTGTACCACGGCTACCACATGGGGATCACCGCGGAGAACGTCTCGAAGCGCTACGAGATCACGCGGCAGATGCAGGACGAGTACGCGGCGATGTCGCAGCAGCGCGCGGTGGCGGCGCAGGCCGCCGGCAAGTTCGACGCGGAGATCGCTCCGGTCACCGTCCCGCAGGGCAAGGGCGACCCGATCGTCGTCGCGAAGGACGAGGGTCCGCGCGCCGGCACGACCGCCGAGGGCCTTGCGAAGATGAAGCCCGCGTTCGCGAAGGACGGCACGGTCACGGCGGCGAACGCGTCGACCATCAACGACGGCGCGGCGGCGGTGGTCGTGATGGAAGCGAAGGAGGCCGAACGCCGCGGCCTGAAGCCGCTCGCGCGCATCACCGGCTACGCGACCGGCGGCGTCGCTCCCGAGTGGGTGATGATGGCGCCCGTCGAGGCGGTGAAGAACCTGACCAAGAAGACCGGCCTGAAGGCCGACGCGTTCGGGCTCGTCGAGCTGAACGAGGCGTTCTCCGCGGCGTCCGTCGCGGTGACGCGCGAGTGCGGCTTCGACCCCGTGAAGACCAACGTGAACGGCGGCGCCGTCGCGCTCGGCCACCCGATCGGCGCG
>CAZOLL010000250.1:0-6528 GCA_964580365.1 uncultured Phycisphaeraceae bacterium | reverse complement strand
GGGAGAACAACAAAGACGCGTACCTTGACCTCAAGTCGCGTCTTGGCGCCGGAGCGGTCATCTCGCGGGGCAGCGCCGACTTCCTCAAGGGCGGCGGCAAGTCCGACCGCGTCGAGTCCGGCTACAAGCCGTCTTGGGACGAGATCTCCAACCAGATCATCCCGGTGCTGAAGGAGGTCCTCACCGAGGACGACGCCGACATCGTCGACTCCGCCGTGCTCGCGCTCGGCCGTGTGACGCCGGTCGATCAGGCGCCGCTCGTCTTCGAGGACATCAAAAAGGTCCTCGGCAACAAGAACCAGACGCCGCAGCAGTCCGCGATCCTCTCGCTCGGCATTCTCGAGAGCAAGGACGCGATCCCGTCGCTGATCGAGATCCTCAAGGACTCGGCGGATGGTCGCAAGCTGACCAACTCGAGCGGTGAGATCCCGGAACTGCAGCGTTCGTTCGCCGCGATCGCCCTCGGCTACATCGGCCAGAAAGAAGCGATCTCGACCCTCCTCGACATCATTCACAAGGAGAAGGACACCGAGATCGGCCTGAAGTCGTCGACCATCCTGGCGTTCGGCCTCTTCAAGGACGGCAAGGAGGAGATCATCAAGGAGCTGGTGAAGCTCCTCGACGACGACAAGCTCGACGCCACCATCCAGGCGCAGATCCCGGTCACCCTCGGGCGCCTCGGCGAGCCGGCCACCGTCGCGCTGCCGAACCTGCACAAGATCCTGCAGGGCAAGAAGAGCGACGACCGCGTCCGCCAGTCCGCCGCGATCGCGCTCGGCGAGCTCGCCACGCCGCAGGACAAGGAAGTCATCGAGAGCCTGAAGTCCTACGTCGAGGAAGGTTCGGACGAGCAGACCCGGCACTTCTCCATGATCGCGCTCGCCTACATCGGCGGTCGCGCCGCGGAGAACGCCGACTCGAACGCGGACGCGCTCGCGGACATCACCGGCTTCCTCACCAAGGAGCTCACCGGTCAGACCCGCAGCAAGAAGATCACCCACCGTCCGTGGGCCGGTCTGTCGCTCGCGCTCATCGGCAAGAAGCTGAACCCGAACGCGCAGGACCGCCTCTCGATCGTGACGAAGCTCATCGACGCGTTCGATGAGGAGAAGAACCCGTCCTACCAGTCGTCCTATGCGATCGGGCTCGGTCTGCTCGACGCGAAGTCGGCCGGCGCGAAGGTGTTCAAGGTCCTCACTGACACGAACGACACGAGCCTCAAGGGCTACTGCGCCGTCGCACTCGGCATGATGCGTCACTCCGATGCGAAGGAAAGCCTTCGCAAGCTCGTGCTCGACGACCGTGATCCGAAGATGCGTCTTCAAATGGCGACCGCGCTCGGCCTCATGGGCGACACCGAAGTCGTGAAGACCCTCGTCGAGAGCTTGAAGAACGCGAAGACCCTCGGCGTGATCTCCTCCATCGCGACGGCGCGGGGGTTGAGCGGCGATCGCACCGCGATCGAGCCGCTCCAGAGCATCATCCGCGACAAGAAGGCGCCGGGCCTCGCGCGCGGCTTCGGCTGCGTCGCGCTCGGCCTGATCGCCGAGAAGACCAAGCTGCCGTGGAACGAGCCGCTCTCGGGCGACGCGAACTACCGCACCGTGGTCGGCGCCCAGTACGAGATCCTCGACATCCTCTGAGATCTCGCCAGCGTGAGCGAACGCGGCGCTCCGGACTCCGGTCCGGGGCGCCGCGTCGCGTTTGCAGGCCCGTGCGGGTGATCAGCGCGGCCCGCGTCGAACGATGAAACCGCAGATCGCGACCGCTGCGAGGAGCACCGCACCGAGAGCGAACCCCTCCACCGCGACTCGATGCTCCGCCGTGGAGACGGTCTCGAGCGCCGCGATCTCGGCCTTCACGCGAAGCGAGTTCTCCCTCGCCAGCTTCGCATCCTGATCCGTTCCGCCCGACATGCCAGCGAGGGATTCGCTCCGGTGGTACTCCGACGCGGCGTCTCTCAATTCACCGCGAAGCTCTGCGATGACTCCCAACTCCAAGGCCGCGTACCAGTGCGGGCCATGTTGAGCCTCCGCACGGTGGAACAGTGCCGCGGCGCGGTCGAGCTCGACCGAGGCGCGTGTCAGCTCATACCCGAGCCGGAAGGCCGCGCCGCGATCATCCGGGGCGTCACGAAGCTGACGTTCGCACTCCGCGACCCGCGCGGAGTTGCCCGTCTCGAACACCTGTGCCGCGGCGAGGTGCGCGAGGACGTAGAAATCGGGAGCTTCTACGTTCCACGCCATGTCGATCACCGCGCCTCTCGCGCGCCCTGCACGAGGCGCCGCGCGCGCTCGAAGAGGTCGCGGTCGCAGAGCAACTCGATCCCGGAGCGATCGTCCGTAAGGACGGTGTCTGTCTCTCGATAAGCGCAGCGCACCCATGCGTCCTCGCGCGACACGGCGTCCCGCAACGGCTGGAGAGCGCTGGGCGCCGCCTCCAGGATCGCGTCGCGACTCGGCACGTCGCCGTCACGCGCCGAGATCAGCACGAAGTTCCGCCCGCCCGCAACGCGAAGCACAGACACGTCGCCGAACACCTTCGCCGCCGTGTTCGAGATTGCGCGGATCGACGCGTCACGAACCGAGAAGCCACTCAGGTTCGCGGCGAGCAAGCCCTCGGGTTCCAGGCGATCACGACACAGCTGAAAGAACTCCGCGGTACACGTCTGGAACGGGACATACACCTGCTGCGCATACACGTCGACGACGATGAGATCGAAGCGCCGTGACGTGCACTGCACGAACGTCCGCGCGTCGATGTCCGTGAGCACGTGCACCCTCGGCGATGAAGGCAGCTCGAACTGTTCGCCCCCGAGCCGCGCGACCGCGGGATCCAGCTCGACGCCGGTGATCTCGAGATCGAAACGGTCACCGTAGATCGAGAGGAGCTGCCTTCCGATCGTGCCGGCGGCGAAGCCGAGGATCAGGACCCGCGCGGACCGGCGCCCGGCGGCGTTGGGCACCGCGACGGGAAGAAGCAAGCTGTAGTAGTCGAAGTACGCGCCGTCGGTCAGCACTTGTCCCCGGACGGTGAGCGAGTGGTACGAGTCGAGTCCCTCGTTCAGCCTCAACGCGACTCGCGCGCCGTCCGCCTCGACGCGCGCATACTGATACTCGGTCTCCAATTCTTCCAGAACGGCTCCGCTCCGGGCGCTTCGTCCGACGGCCCGCGGAACGAAGACCGCGGCCAATCCGAATGCGACCGCCACGATGACTGCGACAAGTCGCGCTGCTTTCGCCCCTTTCGCTCGCGGCGCGGCCACGGCGGCCGAGAGCGCGAGCAGGGCGGCGACTCCCAAACACGTCGCGCGCGAGCCGAACGTCGGGATCGAGAAGTACACGGGGACGAATGTCCCGACGAGCGAACCGATCGTCCCCCATGCCGACACCCAGCCGGCCGCACGCCCGACCGGGAGAGCGCGAGCCGCTTCCCGGACCAGAACCGGTGAGATGGCGCCGAGGAGCATCAGGGGAGGTGCGAACGCCGCGGTCGCGCAGAGGAGCGACGCCCGGGACAGCAAGCGATATCCGGACGCTAGTTCGATCGAGTCCGGAAGGTATCGCCGAGCCAATGTGGGGACCACGTAAGGAGTCGCCGCGGCGAGCGCGGCGGCGACGAGGAGGAGGACGATCAACGCGCCGCGGCCCCGGCCGGCGCTCGCCAAATGACCACCCAGGAAGTTCCCGACGGCAACGCCCGCGAGCGTGACGCCGATGACGTTCGCCCAAACCGGGGTGGACGCCCCGAACCACGGCATGAACAGACGCGCACCGGTCAATTCGAGCGCCAGAACTCCCGCCCCGGCGCAGAACGCAACGACCGCGATCGGGAGTGCGCGCCACCGGCGCTCGCCCGCCGGCGCCGCCGTTCCCTCGTCAGAGGGCAATCTCGACCCAGTTCAGGTACACCTCGCCGTAGTTCGCGAGGTTGGCGTCGTGCCAACGCTGAAGCGCGTTCTCGAGCTTGCGCGCCTTGGTCCCCTCGAAGCAGACCTTCGCGTCCTCACGCACTTCCTTCCCGTCGGCGTCCTTCTTCACGATCTCGTGCAGCACCTTGACGCTCTTGCCCATGTCGAGCAGGTCGTCATTGAAGAAGACGGTCACTCTTCGCAGTCCGGGGGGCGAGGTGATCTTGATCTCGTTGCGCTCGCTGAAGACCTCGGCGTCGATCCAGAACGTGCCGTTCTTGGGGACGTCGCAGTCGAACTCGAGCCAATAGGCGTTCCCGAACGGCTTCTTCGTCACGAACCGGACCTTTTTCGGCGCAGGGTTCTTCGCTGCCGTTGTGACGAACGTCGCCAGCGCCTGAGAGGTCGGTTCCGCGACGGCACCGAGCCCAGTAAACGTCGTGCTTTCCACCGTGGCGGTGACGCCGGCCGCTTTCAGGTCTTCCGCAACCTTCGTGGAAGCCTTCGCCGCGTCGCCATCCGCGGGAGCGAGGATCTCGAACTTCAGATCACGCAGGTTCTCGAACTGGTCGATCGCGGTCACCGCGTCGGGGCGGCGCAGCACGACGTTCGCGAGCAGGCTCGGATACGTGACCGCGAACGTGAGCGCCGCGGGGGCCGTCGGCCCCTCCGCATCGAGAGAGACGCGCAGTCGATCGACGTGGAAGTGATGAGCGGTTTCGTTGAGGCTCATCACGATGCGCGCTTGCCCGGGGATCGACGTCCAATCGACCGGGTTCTCGACGTTGATCGGGATGATGATCATCGCCGAATCCGAAATGGCCGGCGGATATGCCTCGCTCGCCCACTTTTTCAATTCGTCCATCTTCTTCATCGGCGGATGGAGCGACACGATCGCCGGCGTGGCCACGTCGTGGCTGTAGTTCTTGGGCAGCCAGAGAAGGTACTTCGGAGCCTTCTTGTCCTTGTTGTCCGGCTCCAGATCGCGATCCCACCAGCGGGCCTTCTGCGGGGACTTCTCCGGGCTGAACGGCGTCATCATCAGCGCGCGCAGCTCGCCGGGGGAGGCCAACGGGTCGAGCTTCCGCTTCTTCCCGAGGTCCTTCAGCTTCCCATTGAGCTCGTCGAACGCCTTCACTTGCGACTGGAGTTGCTCGGGCGACTCGGCCTTCGACTTGGCCTCGAACCACTTCGCGAACATCTCTGCGAACGCCTTCCGATCCCCCTTCTCGAAGACGTTCTCCGCCGCGAACAATGCCGGCGGTGCGACCAGCACGAGGATCGAGAGAAGCCACGCACGGGACGTCATCGGAGTTCTCCTCCCGGCCGCGGCCGGGAACGCAAATCCTGATTCGTTCGAAGTCTAGGACGGGTGTCGGAGCGAGTCAACGCGGGCGACTCGACGTGGGGTCGGCGTACGTCCGCGTGAGACCGAGGATCGAGCGGATTCGTCGTGGCTCGCGCGACAGTACGGAGGCGAACGCCGATCTTGCGGCGTCGCGATGCCCGCGTGCCGCTTCGAGGATTGCCAGGTTCTCGAGCGCGTCGACGTTCCCGCGATCGGCGGCGAGCCGGAACTCCGCAACCGCGTCGTCGGCGCGTCCGGTTCCCTCGAAGAAGAGTCCGAGGTCATTGTGGAGTCGGAAGTCCTCGGGAAAGTCGCTCATCGCCTGCCGGTACGTGCGCTCTGCTCCGTCCGCGTCGTCGAGTTTCGATTGCGACAGCGCAAGGTTGGCGCGCGCGTCGGAATTGCCCGGCTCCGCGTCCACGAGGATCCCGCAGATGCGCTGCATCCGTGCGAACTGTCCCTGCTCCGCGCACCACGCCGCCACGCTGTAGAGCTTGTTCATCGCCCAGACTCGCTCCGGCAGTCGGGCCGCGACGACGGCGCCGAGGTCGTCGATCGCGGAATCCAGCTCGCCGACCTTCGCACGGGCGTCGGCGCGATACGCTCGCCACGAGTCGCTCCCGCCTTCCGACAGCGCGCGATCGAAGCTTGCGACCGCCGCCGCGGCCTGCCCCGCGTCGGTCTGCGCGCGCCCCAACCAGCCCCGTGCATCGACGCTCGACTTCGGCGATTCCGCCAATGCAGCGAGGGCGCGGACGCATTCGGGAGGATGCCCGGCGAGCGCCTGGTAGCAGTCGGCCGGCAGGTCCTGATCCGACAAGCCCGCGGCCGCGATCGCGACGAATTCGTCCGCGGCGACACCGGGCGACTCGGAAACGCGCGCGATCGCGCGAAGGATGCGCGCGTCGGAGCGATCGGGAGCCAGCGACAACGCGCGCTCGAGATCCGTCAGAGCCTTGCGCTCCTGCTGCTGCTTCATGCGTTCGTGCGCGCGCAGGATCAACGAGTCGACATGGTCGGGCGACCGCGCGAGGATCGACTCCACGATCGAAAGCGCCCCGTCGCGATCCCCCTCTCGATCCTTCACGAACGCGCGGATGACCGCCGCGTCGTCACGCAGCGGCGCGGAACCTTCGGCGACACTCGCCGACGCCGCCGCATCCACCCAGAGTGAGCGGACGAAATCGTCGACGCCGTCCGTCGACACGCGAAGGTCCGCGAGCGCGAGCGAGGCGCGCGCCAGGAGGAGCCGATTCTCCGGATCGTTCTC
>CAZOLL010000249.1:0-6543 GCA_964580365.1 uncultured Phycisphaeraceae bacterium | reverse complement strand
AAGTGGCGCTATCCCGACGCGCGCGCGCTGCATGCCGACCTCGTCGCTTGGCTGGCCGGCGCGACGGTGTCGGCGCGGAGGCCGCCGCTCCTCGAGCGCGGGCGGCGGTTCTTGCGACACCATCCGCGCGCCGCGTTGCGCGCCGTGCTGCTCGGTGTGTCGATCGTGCTCGTCGCCGTCGCAGCCGATCGCCTGCGGTCGTGGTCGGAGGCAGCGGGCCAGGCCGAGCGTGCGGCGGCGTCCGGCGATCTTCCGCTGCTGATGCAGGCGCTCGACCGCCTGCCCGAGCGGGCGCCGGCTCTGTTCGTCGACGAACCGGCGGTCGCGGCGTTCGCCCGCGTCACGCGGGGAATCGGTCCATCGGACGAGCGCGGGACGGTCGTCGAGCGGCTGCGCCGCCTCGATCCGGTCGCGGCCGTCGCGCTCGCCGCCGAACGGATCGAAGTGTTCGGTTTCGACGATGGAACGTTCGAGGCGTTCGTGCTCGAGGCCGGTCTCCGCGCGAGTCGCGACGCGGCGCCCGCCGTTCTCGATGCCGCGGTGTTCGGCGTCGCCCGCGTGTTCCACGTGCGGCCCGATTGGAGCACCTCGGACGTGCGCCGCGGCGCGCGGTTGCGCGTCGCGCTGCGGCGCGTGCTTGCGGCGGAACGCGCGGGCGGCTCGGAAGAGCGGCGCCAGTGGATCTTCATGGCGCTGTCCGGTTGCGGCACCCCGGACGATCTCCCGGCGCTCCTCGAGTTCGTACCGCGCCAGTTCCCCGCCACGCCGACCGATGCGTTCCCCGAGACCTGCCGCCTCGCGCTCGCCGCGATCGAACGGATCGTGCGGCGCTTCCATCCCGGATCGTGCGGCGCGCTCGCGTGTTGCGAAGCCGTGCGTGAGCGCGACGAGCGCGCTGCTCTCGCCGCGTTGCTGCCGGCCGCCTGGTCCGCCCAGCCGTTCGCCGATGGGACGGACGACTGGTCCGGGCGAGTGATGTTCGCGGCGCCCACGCATCCGAGCGCGGTCGCGGCGGACCTCCTCGCCCGCCGCACGGACCCGCGGTTTTCGCGCACCGCGCGGAAATGGCCGGATCTGTCCGGCTGGCTCGCGGGCGTGTGCGGCGACCGCGACCTGCTGCAGGCTCTGCGCGAGCCGATCGGCGAAGCGGAGGGCCTCGAGGAGTTCGACGAAGGCGTCGAGGCGGGACACGAAGAGTTGCTCGGGATCAGCCGCGATTTGATGCCGCGACCGCTCTACCCGGAGCAGGCGGTCACCTTGCGGCAAGAGCGCGACGATCGTCCGGAGCCGGGGGCGGGATCGGGATGGGACTTCCGCGCGGGCAACGTGGTGTGGTCGGGAGCCGCGTGCGCGGTGACGACGGACGCGGTACTCGTCGCCAACGAAGGCAAGACGTTCTCCAAGCGCCTCGCGGCGCCCGGGCGCTCGACCCTGGACCTGGAGTTCGACTCCCCTCCGCTCGCGGGAATCGGCCTGTGCCGCATCGAGATCCACGCGAAGTTCGGGGTGCGGATGTACACGCCGTTCGGCGGCGTGGCACTTCTCGACGTGCGGCTCGACGACCGGGAGGTGTGCAGCGCCCTCGCGATCTCCGACACGACGAAGGGCGAGTTCCCGCTCACGCTGTTCGAAGTGGCGCACGTCCCTGGTCAGCGCCATCACCTCGTGCTGAAGAGCAACCCGCGCAGCCTCGCTCAGATCTGGATCGAGCGCGTGACCGCGACCCTCGGGCCGATGAAATGAGCGGCCCTCACTTCCCCCGCGCCAACCGATACGGCGACTCCAGCATCAGCACCGCGAGCGCGGTGGCCATCACTCTTCCACCCGTCTGCCTCTCGTAGGTCCCTTCCGGATTCCAACTCCCCTTCGCGCAGCCGTCCTTCCTCTGATGCTCGAGAAGCGCGGGCTTCAGCGCGCTCCACCAGTTCGTCCACGCGGCGCCGCCGCGCTCGAAGCTCGCGGTCGTGCCGTACCACCACTGGTACAGGCTGAGGTTGCCGACCTGCACCTGCATCGGCCCGCGGCCGGGGACGTCGATCGTCTCGAACGCGAGCTTCCACACCGGTCGCTCGCGCGCGACGAGCGCGAGGTGCGCACGATGCCGCGGGGCGTCGGTCTCGAGGTCGAGCAGCTCGCGGATCGCCGCGGCGGCGTGCCCGTTCGTGGCGGTCGGCGTGTACCCGTACTTCCGTCCGTCGACGAGGTAGGCGAGGTCGCCGCCCCTCGCTTCGAGCGAACCGAGGAAGCGATCGATGCCCTCGCCGAAGTCTTCCGGCAGCTCGAAGCCCGCGTCGCGCGCGGCGACGAGCGCTTCCACCGCGAGCGCGGTGTACGGCACGTCGGAACCGTGGCGATACGGCGCCGCGTAGCCGAACGCGCCGTCCTCCTGGCGCGTCGCGAGCAGCCGTCCGACGAGCGCACGCGCCTTCGACGCCGCGTCCTTGCGCGTCGGGTCCATCGCGGCGAGTTCGGAGAACGCCTGCGTTGCGAGCGCGAGCGTCCAGCGGTCGCGCGGCGACTCGAGCGCGCCGAGCGCGTGCGCGAGCGCACGAGCCGACGGCGTGCCGTTTTCGTCCGGCAGCTCGCCGTGTCCGAGGAACGCGAGCGCGGCGAGCGCGGTGATCGCGTCGTCGAAGGGGCAGGGGATCTCCTCGCCGTGCTGGCCCTTGCCGATGCCGTCGCATTTCGCGCCATCCGCGCAGCGCGCGGGGAACCCGTCGGGGTCGAAGCGCCCGTCGTCCGATTGATGGCGCACCAGCCAGTCGAGCCCGGCGGCGATCGACGCTTCGGTGGCCTTGCTGCCGCCGTACTTCGCGAGCGCGGCGTCGCGGGCTTTGCCGATTCGCGGACCGACGTAGCGCGCCGCCGGAGCCGGCGCGGGCGGCGACTCGACCGGAGCGACCGGGTCCTGCGCGAACACGACCGCGATCAGGATTGCGACGAGAGACACGTCGCGATGGTAGCGCTCAAGCGGTCACCACGCGGTCGGCCCACAGAAACTCGCCAAGCGACCAAGCCTGGAACGGCGCCCCGCGCGATGCGGGCGGGGCGGCGCGGCCCCCTATTTCGCAGGGGGGCCCGGGCCCGCCGCCGTCGTGGCGCGCGCGCCGCGGCCCCCGGAACCGCGCGCGCGCTTCCTGTTTCGCGGCGCGCGTGCCGCCGTGGGTGCGCACCCATGCGTCGACGAACGCGCCGATCAGCCACGGCCAGACCGGTCCCTGGTGATAGGTCGCGTCGCGTTCCGACGGACCGCCGAGGTAGCGGCCGGAGAACCGCGGATCGTCGCGCTCGAGAGAGCGCAAGCCGAGCGGCGTGAGCAGCCGCAACTCGACGGCGTCGACCACGGCGCGCGCCCGCTGGCCGTCGATCACCGGGAACGGCAGTCCGCCGGCCGCGAAGACCTGGTTCGGGCGAAGCGTCGCGTCGACCGCACCAGCGACGTGATCGACGTCGACGACGTCGAAGAGCGCGTGCGCCTCGGCATTCCAGAACCGCGCGGCGAACGAGCGACGCGCTTGCGCGGCGCTCGACGCGAACCGCTTCTCGAACCGCGCGCCGATCTCGAGCGCGTTGATCCAGAGCGCCTCGATTTCGACGGGCTTCCCGGCGCGCGGAGTGATGACGCGATCGCCGACGCGCGCGTCCATCCACGTGAGCTGGACTCCCGGCGCGCCGCAGGCGAGCAGCCCGTCGGCATCCGCGCGAATTCCGAAACGCGTGCCTCTCGTGTACCCGTCGAGGATCGCGACCACCGCGGTGCCGAGACTCTCGCGGTCCGCACGTGCGAGTCCGCGGCCCGCCGTCTCGAGGAAGTGGTGGACCGCGACGACGAACCAGAGGGACGCGTCGACCGAGTTGTACTCCGGCGCCTCGCCGTGATCGGGGAAGCGGTTCGGCAGCATTCCCTCCGAAACCGCGCCGGACCACTCGAGCAGGATCGAGCGCGCATCGTCGAGCCGGCCGGTCGCGAGACAGAGTCCGCGCAGCGCGATGAACGTGTCGCGTCCCCAGTCGCCGAACCACGGGTAGCCCGCGATGATCGTGCGGCCGCCGCCGCGTCGGACCCGATACTGATCCGCCGCGCGGTCGAGCGCCGATGCGAAGCGTTCGCGGCGCGCGCGCTCTTCGGTGGAGAGTCGGTTCCAAAGCGCGAGGGCCGTCTCGCCGCGGCCGGCGACCGCTTCGCCGATCCCTTCGGCGGACAGAGCGAGCACCGCGCGACCCCCCGCGAGGTCGAACGTGAACACGCCCGGCGACGCGAGGTCCTCGCGGTCGTCGAGCCCGCGTTCGAGTTCAAGGTCGTAGCGGAAGTTGCGGTACCAGTCAGGAGCCGCGTCGAACCGCGCGTTCGCGATGAGGCGGATCGGCGGCAGGTGTTCGCGCAGTCGCAGTCGGTGCGACTCGCCGTCCGTCGCGATGTCGAGACGCAGCGCGCCGTTCTCGCGCAGGCTGCCGTGGAAGTCGCGGCCCGACACGAGCGGGCGCAGCCACAGCCGCGTGCCGCGAGCGTCGCCTGCGACGACGCGCCACGACAGCAGCACGAGCGCGCTGCCGTGCCTTGCGAACAGTTCGTGCTCGATCTCGGTTCCGTCCGCGAGGCGGAAGCGCCAGCGCGGCCACGGCTCGGAATCGAATGCGACGATCCGCGAGCGGCCATCGGGGTAGACCACGTCGGGGTGATAGGCCTGCGACGTGAGAGCGAAGCGGCGCTCGCCACGCTCGACGAACGCTTCGACGCCGTTCACGAGCATCACGCGATCGGACGGCGGCCGCCGCGCCGCGAGCAGGAGGCCGTGGTATCGCCGCGTACGAACGGCCGAAACCGTGCCCGACGCGAAGCCGCCGAGGCCGTCGGCTTCGAGCCATTCGGCGTGTGGATCAGCAAGCGGAGCGGGCTCGAGCGTCGCGTCCGGGCGGGGCATCGATTGGGGTCCGATCACGCGCGTTCGGATGCACGCGCGGACCGTGAGTGTCGCATCGAATCCGGCCGATTGGAGCGCCGGCTTCCCGCGCGGCGGTCAGGCGAACAGATCGAGCAGGTGCCCCGCCATGTCCTCGCCCGCCTTTACGAGCTTCGCCGCCACGGCCCCTTCGACCGTCGCGAGCTTCGCGTCGACCAGCTTCGCGGCGTCCGTCGGATCGTGCGCGACGCCGTCCGCCGCAGCGTCGAGGCGCTCGGAAGCCCGGCGGAAGAGGTCGAGGCCGGCGGAGAGGACGTTCATGTCCTCTCCATCGGAAACTCGCCGCCTGCACTTCAACCGACTCGCTTCACTCCGCACTCTTGCCGTGGCCCGTCGCGAGGGATCGAGTCGAACCGAACGCGAATCCTCGGCACGGGCGCTCACCCCCGCTCCATCTCCTCACTCATCGCGCGCGCCAGCGCGATCAACGACAGCGGCGCGCTCCCCTCCGCTTTGTTGTTCGCGACGACGATCACTTCCTGCTCGTCGGCGGCGGCCTGGATCGCGAGCTGCGCGATCTCGAGGCGCGTGAGCGGGTCGTCGTCCACGATGCGGTCGAACGGCTCGTAGCGCTCGACTGCGGACTCGTACGTCTCACCGCGCCGCACCATCCAGCGCACGACGAGCAGGCCGCCCTTCCCCGCCTTCGCGCGCGACCACTGCTCGGGCAAGGACGGCATGCGGCCCATCGATGTCAGGCAATTCACGGCCCCGGCGTCCGCGAGCGCGGCGGCGTACGCTTCGGTGAGCAACTCGCGGTTGCGCACCTCGACGGCGTAGCGCGAACCCGCGGGCAGCTTCGGCAGCGCGGCGAGGAATCGGTGCAGTCGATCGATGAACGCCTCCGGGCCGCCGATCGGCTTCAAGGGCTGCGGCGCGCACTGGAACACGATCGTCCCGAGCTTCGCGCCGAGGCCGACGACCGCGGGCTCGACGACGTTCTTCGTCGCGTGATCGACCTGGAGGAACAGCTCGTTGTCGGTGCCCTTGCGCTTCCCGTAACGCGGGTGATCCGGCCACTTGAAGATCGTGCACGCCTCGTGCGCCTTCACGAGGAAGCGGAACTCGTCGTGCACCTGCGCCGCGTGCGCGGCGAACTGCTCGGTCGTCATCGGCGCGTAGTGCGTGCGGTCGAGCCCGACGGCGCGGAACAACGGATGCCGTGCGTACGCGGAGAGACCCTCGCGCGAGAGCTTCTGCTCGGACGCCTTCTCCGCGAAGACGATCCCGGCCCAGCCCGGGAACGACCACGACGACGTGCCGAGGCGGATGCGCGCGGGAAGTCGGCTCGCGAGCTCGATCGCCTCCGCGCTCGCCGCCGCCGGCTCGACCGGCCCGCGCGAAGCCGTCACGGAGCGGCGTCCGGCTCGAGCCGTGCGCCGAGGCCGGGCGACCACGCGACCGTGCGCTCGCCGGGCGCGGCGTCGACGATCGCTCTCAGCTTCGTCATGCGCTCCGCGGGCGCGCAGAACTCCGCGGGCACGACGAGCAGGTTCTTGCGGTTCTCCTTCGCGAGCGCGTCGAGCAGCGCCTTCAGCTCGTCGTCGGAGGTCGCGACGCGCAGGCGGTGGAAGCGGCTGTG
>CAZOLL010000248.1:0-6568 GCA_964580365.1 uncultured Phycisphaeraceae bacterium | reverse complement strand
TCGTTCACGGCGCACGGCGTCGGCCAGGAGCTCGCGTCGGAGCAGATCGACGTCACCGTGGAGCGCGGCAAAGCGCACGAGCCCGTGGTCTTCCAACTCACCGGGCGGCGCGGCATCCGCGGCCGCGTCGTCATCCCCGACGACGAAGCCGGCGACAACTACATCGTGCATCGAATCCCCGCGCCCGCGCGCGGCGAAGTCGATCTGCAGGCGCTCGCGCGCTCCAACGACGACACGCAATGGGTCGGATCGTGGTCGCCGCACTTCGAGATGCTCGACATCAAGGCCGGCAAATGGGCGGTCGGCGTCGCGCGCGACTGGAACTCCCCGATCGCCGCGAGCGCGGTCGTCGAGGTGCACGATCGCATCGAGTCGGTCGTCCTCGAGCTGAAGCCGCTCGCGACGAAGGACTCGTTGCTCGTGCGAACGCGCGATCCGAACGGCGCGCCGGTGCGCCATATCCAGTTCATGCTGCGCTCCGATTCGAACATCGACTGGCTCACGAGCAGCGACGAGCTGAAGGAGCAGAAGCCGGGCGAGTACCTGCTGCCGCCGAACGAGAAGCTCGCGAAGTGGATGGCGGGCGGCGACGCGCCGCAGTCGAAGGAGGACGTCTTCCTCGTGGGTCAATCCGATGAGAATGGCTCCGCGGAGACGCGGCTCGTGGCGGGACAACGAGAGGTGACGCTGACGTTCTCCGCGACGGCATGGCTCGAGCTGACGATCGCGAACTACGCGGGCAGCGGGCTGGAGGGGCGCATCGACGCGAACCTGAGGGCCGACCAGCGGGCGAGCTTCTATTCCGGTCGCGGGAACAACGGCGAGATCCAGCCCGACGGCACCGCGAAGCTCGGTCCGGTGAACGCCGGCAAGATGACGCTGAACGTGTCGGTGCGCTCGACGCACCCGCAGGGGTTCATGACGTCGTCGACGGTGCTGCGACAGCAAGTCGAGCTGGTCTCGGGCACGAACCGCCTCACCGTCACGCTTCCGCCCGTGTATCCGTTGGTGGTGCGGGTCGGCGGCGACGCCCAGGCGCGCGCGAGCGTGTCGCGCATCGGCGG
Source organism: uncultured Phycisphaeraceae bacterium (assembly GCA_964580365.1). GTDB lineage: Bacteria > Planctomycetota > B15-G4 > B15-G4 > JADJEK01 > CAZBOK01. The sequence continues at coordinate 5,504 of CAZOLL010000248.1, read as the reverse complement.
GCAGGAGAACTCGGGCGCGCGCGTCGAAGGCGGCGTCGCGCGCTTCGACGCGCTCGTCGCGGGCGACTACCTCCTCAACGTGAGCGGGCTCGGCGCGGGCAAGGACGGAACGATGCGCGTGCGCGTCCCCGGCGGAGCCGAAGTGACGTTCGTGCCCGAGGCGCAGAACGCGCTGCGCGTGCGGATCACCGACACGAACGGCGCGCTCGCGCGGCGCGGGTTCGTGGACGGCGACATCGTCGTCGGCATCGACGGCGTCGAATTCACCGATGAGGCGGGGATGCGCCAGCGCTACTACGGCGCCTTCGATCGCGACTCCGTAAAGCTGCTCGTCCTGCGCGGCGACAAGCGCGTGGAGATCGAAGTGAACGGCAAGGAGCTCGCGAACGGGCAGGCTCTCGGCGGCTCGCTGAACCCCGGCGGAAAGTAGGACGCATGAGCGAAGAGCTCGTCACGATCGCTTCGTTCGCGACGCTGATCCGCGCGCAGGAGGCGAAGCTCTGGCTCGAGGAGGAAGGCATCCCGACGTTCATCGCCGACGCCGAGTTCGTGAACATGGAGTGGGCGCTCGGCTTCGCCGTCGGCGGTGCGAAGGTGCAGGTGCCGAAGTCGCGGCAGGCCGACGCGGAGGCGGTGCTGAGGAAGATGGACGGCGCGCACGCCCGCGCCGAGCAGGGCGGCGGGGGGAGACAAGTGCCTGCGCTGCGGGACGCCGATGACTGCGAGTGCCGAGAGTTGCGCGGCGTGCGGGTGGACGTGGAAGGAAGCCGGCGCGGAGTGATGCGCAGGGAGAACGGGAGACTGCGATGACACGCGTCTTGATCGGACTCGTCCTCGGCCTGCTGCTCGGCCTCGGCATCGGCGCGGTCGCGTTTCGCGGCGGCGACGACAGTGCGACCGCGACGAGCGGCGCACCGACCGGCGCGTCGGGCGAACATCGCACGCCGTCCGAACCAGCCCCGCTGCCGCGTCCGGAGTCGTCGGACGGAGACGCACGCCGCGCCGCCGAGAGCCTCGCGCTCGCCGCGCGAACGGACCCTCCGGCGATCGAACGCGCCGAGGTCGCGGCGTCGTCCGTCGCCGAGCCACGCGGCGACGGCGTGATCGAGGGCGTCGTGCTCGATCCGAAGAGGCAGCCGGTCGCGGGGGTGCTCGTGCGCGCGATCCGACAGGCGCGCGATCGCGAAGAGGACTACCGGGCCACCCAGACCGGCCTCCCCGCGAACGACGACTTCGAACACGTGGTGAGAGAGGCGACCGCCGCGCGCGGGCGCACGCACGAGGCGCGGACCGGACCCGACGGCCGCTACCGGCTCGGCGAGCTGCCCGACGCCGACTACTGGATGTCGGCCTACGCGGACGGTTGGGTGGTTTCCGCGGCGCGCGGCAACATCTCGCTCATGCGCGTGGCGCCGGGTTCGAAGGTGGACTTCAAGGCAGAGCCGGAACACGCGATCCCCGTGGAGGTGCAGCTCCCCGACGGCCGGCGCGCGGTGAAGGCACTGCTGATGGTCGTTCCGCGCGACGTCGGACGCGGGTCGTTCTCCGGGTCGTTCTCGATGATGTCCCCGATGGTCGGCGGACCGCGACCGGAACGGCTGTGGACCGCCTCCGCGCCGCGTCTGCGCGTGCTCGACGGCGCGTACCGCGTGCGCGCGATCGTCCACGAGCCGTTCTTCGCGGCGAACGGGGTCGACCGATCCCTCGCCTCCAAGGAAGTCGACCTCGACGTCGAAGGTGGCCTCGCGAAGCAGCCGCTCCAACCGTTCCGCCTCGGTTCGCGCCTCGGCATCAGTGGCCGCGTCCAGATCGTCGAAGGCGACCCGGTCGAGAACATCCGGGTGCAGGTGCTCCGACTCGTCGATCGCGCGGAGCCGACCGCCGACGCGATCGCCTCGTCGGAGCGTTCGGTGTCAGCTTCGCCGTACGCTCCGGTTTTTCAGTTCTTCGATCTCGAGGCTGGCCGTTGGGCCGTCGGGGCGCGCCGCGACTGGAACGGACCGATCGTGACGTTCGCCGTCGTCGATGTGCAGGACGGCATCGCGAAGAGCGACCTCGTGCTTCCGCCGCCGTCGCCCGAGGATTCGATCCTCGTGCACGTGCGCGACAGTTCGGGACGTCCCGTTTCCGACGTGAAGTTCCGCGTGAAGGGGCGTCGGGGCAATTCGACGTTCGAGCGCGGCGCGACCGCGCGCGAGGCGGACGCGGGCGACTTCGTCGTCGCGATTCCTTCCGGCGCCTCGAGCCGGCCGGCGGCGGATGCGGGCGTCCGCGTGGTGCCGGCCAGCGTCACCGTCGACAGCAAACGGTTCGGTCCGCAGTCGTTCACACTGCAGCCGGGCCAGCGAGAACTGAACGCCGTGCTCGCGGACCCCGCGCGACTCGTCCTGACCGTGGCGAATCCAGCGAGCGCTCGGCTCAAGGGGCGACTTCGCATCGACCTCAACCCGAGCGCCAACGACGGCGAATCGCAACGGCGAACGGAGCTCGCGAGCGACGGCAGCGTGACGTTCGGCGCGGTGGCGCCGGGAGAGTTCCGGATCAGCGTGCGGATCGATTCACAATCGGACGCCGGGTCGACGGTCTCCGATCCGATCGTCACGCAGGACGTCACGCTGGTCGCGGGAGACAACCGGAAGACGATCACGATCCCGCCGCTGTACTCACTGACCGTGAAGCTCTCGGACCCTGACGTCGAGGGCGTGGCGATGCGCCTGGAGTCCGGCGACACTCGCGCTTACCGCACTGCGAACGACGGCCGCGTCACGTTCGACAATCTCTGCGCCGGCCGCTGGACCGTCACCACAATGGGCTCGGAGCGCATCGGGAGAATGTCCGTGACGCTGCCCGGCCCGTCGGAAGTCGAGTTCGTCGCGCAGCCGGTGAACGCGATGCGCGTGTCGATCTCGAACGCCAATGGTCTGCTCGCGAGATGGGGATTCGCGGACGGCGACGTGTTGATCGCGTTCGACGGCGCCGAGTTCACGGACGAGAAGTCGGTCGAGCGCGGCTACGTGACCGCGATGTCGAAGGACTCCGTGAAGGCGATCGTCCTGCGCGGTGGACGCCGGGTCGAGCTGACGATGCCCGGCAAGGAGTTGCTGAACCGTGAGGAGCTCGGCGGCCAGATGGAGCCGACCGCGCGCTGACCTTCTTCACCGCGCTGCGGCGAACAACTCCCGCGCGGCGATCCCCTCATCCCGCGCGACGTCCGCCAGTCGCGCGGCCACTTCATCGAGCAGCTTGTTGATCCCCCAGCCGTCCATCGGGAAGTTCGTGATCGCCTGCTCCTCGAGCTTTGCGAGCGCGGCGCGGTGGCGCACGATCGTCGCGTTCGCGGCGGCGCCCTTCGAGCGGTAGGCCTTCTCGACCTTGATCAGCGTCTCGCGCGTCTTCTTGAACACCTGGTAGCGGCGCGGCAGCGCGGCGTCGGCGAGCTCGGACCACTTCTTCCCGAGCTTCCGGTACTGCGCGGCGGACGCGACGAGTTCCTTCCTGCGCGTGAGCGCTGCGGCCTCGTCGAGGAAGTCGGCGAACAGCGGGCGGAAGAAGCCGCCGCCGGTCCACGCGGTCTCGATCGACTGGAACAGATCGACGAGCGGCAGGTACACGCGGCTGCCTGGGAACAGCGCGTGCCAGCTCTTCGAGTGGTGCGGGTTCGCGAGGAACGTCGCGGCCTCGGCGAGCGCGAACGGGTCGTGGCTCGGCAAGGGCGGCTCGCGCATCAGCGCGAGGCACGCGCGCACGCCGTGCATCGCCGCGCGCCCGAGCAGGTCCTTCTCGAGCTTCTTCGGCGGGTCGATGACGAGGATGCGATTGTGCGCGGGGTTCACGCGGCCGCGGATCTGCTCGAGGTCGTCGAGCGCGACCTTGAACGGCCGCGGTCCGCCGTCGGACACGGTCGCCTTCTTCGTCTTCTTGTCGATCGCGTGCACGAGCAGCGTCGCGAGTCCCGCGGTCGCCGTCCATGACTGGTGCGGGAAGAGCAGCGGCGAGCACCACACGACGACGGGGCGGTCGGCCTTCAGCGCTGCAGCGAGGTTCTTCGCGGCGCGGCCGGCGTCGGGCTCCTCGACGGAAAGCGCCTTCACTTCGATGCGCCGGTAGAACTCCGCCTGGTACTTGCCGTCGGGGAGGAACGCGCGGTTCCGGCCGATCAGCGCCATGCCGCTGCCGAGGCCGGGCGACGACGGCATCGGCACGCACGAGTATCCGGTCGCGATCCCGCCCGCGACGCCGAACACGTACGCCTCCGACAACGGTTTCTTCGTGTGCGCCGCGACGACGCCGGAGAACTGCAGCTGGTCCTTCAGGACCGCCGAGTCGAAGTGAGCGCCGCCGAGTCGCTTCGCGCCGGGCACGCGTCGGACTGTAGGAGTCGGCGCCGCGCGAGGACAGCGCGACGTGCGACGCACCGCGCCTCGGCGGGCGCGTGGATCGCGTTGTAGAATCCCGCTCTCGTCGCGTCGAAGCTCCGCGGGAGTCCGCAATGCGCCGCATCGCGTTCGTCGTCTCGGCCTTGCTCGCGCTCGCTCCGTTCGCGCGCGCCACGTGGTCGATCGTGCTCACCGACTCGGCGACCGGCGAAGTCGCGGTCGGCACCGCCACCTGCCTGAACGGCGACATCGAGGTCTGGGTGCCGGTGATCCGCGTCGGATGGGGCGCGGCCGCGGTGCAGGCGCTGATCGACAACCAGTACAAGGGCCGCACGATCATCTGGAACGAGCTGCCGAAAGGCACCGATCCGCTCGTCATCAAGCAGTTGTTCGAGACCGCCGATCCGAACTTCCAGCGTCGGCAGTACGGCATCGCCGATCTGCAGCAGCGCGGCGTCACGTTCTCGGGCACGCTGAACAGCGCGTACGCGGGCGGTGTGTTCGGGCACACGGGCACGATCACGTACGCGATCCAGGGCAACATCCTCACAGGCGCGCCGGTCATCACCGCGACCGAGCAGGCGATCATCAACACGCAGGGCGACCTCGGCCAGAAGCTGCTCGCGGGAATGGAAGCCGCGCGCTCGATGGGCGGCGACGGCCGCTGCTCGTGCAGCCCCGTGAACCCGACGAGCTGCGGATCGCCGCCGCCGACGTTCACGCGGTCGGCGCGCATCGGGACGATGGTGCTCGCGCGCGTCGGCGACACCGACGGCACCTGCGTCTCGCCCACCGGGTGCACGAACGGGAGCTACTACCTCCACCTCGACGCCACGAGCACCATCACGGGCGCCGCCGACCCGGTGCCGTTCCTGCAGGCGATGTACGCGACGTGGCGCGCGAGCAAGGCCGGCCGCCCCGACCACGTGAAGTCGAAGAACGTCCTCAATCGTCCGGTCCTCCACGCGAACGGCGCCGACTCGACCAAGCTCGGCGTGCGCCTGTTCGACATCGACGGCGTCGCGATCCCGGTGGGCGGCGCGACGGTGAGCGTCACCGTCGAACCCGGCGCCACCGCGGGCGTCACGATCGGCAGCGTGAATGATCTTGGCACCGGCGAATACTGGA
>CAZOLL010000247.1:0-6583 GCA_964580365.1 uncultured Phycisphaeraceae bacterium | reverse complement strand
ATCTCGATGGAGATGGAGGACCGGCGCGTGACCGCCCTCATCGGGCCCTCGGGCTGCGGGAAGTCGACGCTCCTGCGCTGCCTCAACCGGATGAACGACCTCATCGACAACGTGCGGATCTGGGGCGAGATCACGGTGAAGGGCCTCGACATCAACGCGCCGTCGACCGACGTCATCGAGGTCCGCCGCCGCGTCGGGATGGTCTTCCAGAAATCGAACCCCTTCCCGAAGTCGATCTTCGAGAACGTCGCCTACGGCCCGCGCATCCAGGGCATCAAGGACATGGCGACGCTCGAAGAGATCGTCGAGTCGAGCCTCGTGCGCGCCGCGCTCTGGGACGAGGTGAAGGATCGGCTGAAGGACAACGCGCTCGGGCTCTCCGGCGGGCAGCAGCAGCGCGTGTGCATCGCGCGCGCTCTCGCGACCGACCCGGAAGTGCTCCTGATGGACGAGCCTGCGTCCGCACTCGACCCGATCTCGACCGGGAAGATCGAGGATCTCATCCACGATCTCAAGGGCCGGTACACGATCGTCATCGTCACGCACAACATGCAGCAAGCGGCGCGCGTCTCCGACCGCACCGCGTTCTTCCTGAACGGCGTGCTCGTCGAGGAAGGCTCGACCGAGCGCATCTTCACCAACCCCGAACGAAAAGAGACCGAGGACTACGTCACCGGTCGATTCGGCTGATTCGAAAGGGAATCCCTCCATGTCCATTCGCAATGCGTCCGTCTCCGTCGGTCTCGCGCTGGTCGCCATCGCGCTCACGCCGTTCACCGCCCGTTGCGGCGGCGGCGACGACGTCGTCGTCGCGCTGCCGGCCTACGCGAAGAACGCCGACGCGAAGATCGCGGGCACGCTGAACAGCGTCGGCTCCGACACGATGAACAACCTCATGACGTTGTGGGCCGAGGCCTACAAGAAGCAGTACCCCGACGTCGTGATCCAGGTCGAGGGCAAGGGCTCGGCGACGGCGCCGCCCGCGCTCATCCAGGGCGTCGCGCAGTTCGGCCCGATGTCGCGCGACATGAAGAACGACGAGATCGACCTGTTCCAGAAGAAGCACGGGTACAAGCCGACGCGCGTGCGCGTGTCGCTCGACGCCGTCGCGATCTGGGTGAACAAGGACAACCCGCTGAAGTCGATCTCGCTCGAGCAGATCGACGCCATGTTCAGCAAGGGCCGGAAGCGCGGCTTCCCGCGCGATCTGTCGACCTGGGGCGACATCGGACTCACCGGCGACTGGGCGAAGAAGCCGATCTCGCTGTTCGGCCGAAACGCGGCGTCCGGCACCTACGGCTTCTTCAAGGAGCACGCGCTGTCGAAGGGCGACTTCAAGGACATCGTGAAGGAGTCGCCCGGCTCGTCGAGCGTGGTGCAGGGGGTCGCCGAGGATCGCTTCGCGATCGGCTACTCGGGCATCGGATACAAGACCCCGAACGTCCGCACCGTCCCCGTGCGCACGACCGGCAGCGGCAACTCGTTCGAGCCGACGACGGAGAACGTGATCTCCGGCGACTACCCGCTCAGCCGCTACCTGCAGATCTACGTGAACAAGGCGCCCGACAAGCCGCTCGATCCGGCCGTCCGCGAGTTCCTGAAGTTCGTGCTCTCGAAGGAGGGCCAGGAGATCGTCGAGAAGGACGGGTACATCCCGCTGCCGGGTGACGTCGCCGCGGCCGAATCGAAGCTCCTCGACTGATCCGATCGGTGCCGTCCGCTCCCAACACGTCCGCGAGGACGTCGCTTCCTTCCTACCGATTCGGTGACACGACGAGGGCGCGCGCCCGCATCTCGCGGTTGCGCGCTCTCGATCGTGTGATCTCGTCGCTCATCACGATCGGCGGCATCACGATCATCCTCGCAGTGCTCGGCATCTTCGTGTTCATCGTGAAGGAAGCCGTCCCGCTGCTCTTGCCCGCGAAGATCACTCCCGCGACCGGCTCCGACGTCGGCGCGGGAGGCGGTCGCCCCCTCGCGGTCGGCGAAGGCGAGCACCGCGAAGCGGGATGGGTGGCGTCGTCGAACGGGTTCGTGCGGCTGATCGACTTCGCGAACTCCCGCGTGATCGAGGACGTCCCGCTCGAGAACCTGAACGCGGCCAGCGTCACCTGCGGCGCGCGCGCAGCGATCGCTCAAGTCGCGGCGTTCGGCACGAACGACGGCCGCGTCCTCGTGGCGGGCATCGGCTTCGAAGAGCCGTTCGTGAACGGCGTCCGCGCGCCCGAGGTGGTGTCGGTCGCGTGGCAGAAGGAGTTCACGCTGCCGTGCGGCGGCCGGCCGCTCGCGCGCGTCGCCGTCGCGGCGACGGAAGACGCGGTCACCGTCGCGGGGATCGGCGACGGCTTCGTCGGCGTCGCGATGCGTCGCTCGACCGCCGTGCGCGCGAAGTCCGCCGACTTGTCCGCTCTGGTCGCCGGCAAGACGATCACCGCGGCGACGCTCGACGAGAGCGCACGGAACCTCATCCTCGGCGACGCGGAGGGCAGCGTCTACCGCATCGAGCTCGAGGGAGCCGAGGGCCGGCTCGTCGAGCACGCGGATGCCGGCGAAGAGGGGATCACGGCGCTCGCGTTTGCGCTCGGCTCCGAGACGCTGTTGGTCGGTGACGCACGCGGTCGCGTCTCGGGCTGGCAGGGCATCCGCTCGGGTGAGAGCGGTGACCGCACTCTCTCGCGCGTGCGCGAGTTCCCCGCGATGGCGGCGCCGATCACCGCGTTCGCACCGTCCGCGCGCAACAAGTCGTTCCTCGTCGTCGATCGCTCCGGCGACGTCCGCCTCGATCACACCACCACGGAGCGCACGCTCGCGACGCTCGACCCCGTGCCGGCCGTCGCCGCGATCGCGGCCGCCCCGCGGGCAAACGGCTCGCTGGTCGTCGACGAGTCGGGCGGGATCCACCGCGAGGGCATTCGCGCGCCGCACCCCGAGACGACGATGCGCGCGTTGTTCCTGCCGGTGCTGTACGAAGGGTACGACCGCCCCGAGTTCGTCTGGCAGTCGAGCGGCGGCACCGATGACGCCGAGCCGAAGCTCTCGCTGATCCCTCTGATCTTCGGGTCGTTGAAGGGCGTGCTGTACGCGATCCTGTTCTCGGCCCCGCTCGCGATCCTCGCCGCTCTCTACACGAGCCAGTTCGCGTCGGCGCGCGTGCGCGCAATCGTGAAGCCGACCGTGGAACTCCTCGGCGCGATGCCGTCCGTCGTCGTCGGATTCCTCGCGAGCCTCTGGCTCATCCCGATGGTCGACAAGCACCTCACGGGCGCGGCGCTGATGTTCGTCTCGATCCCACTGTTCGTGTTCGTCGCGTTCGCGCTGCTCCGGCTGCTCCCGGTCACCACCCGACGCCGGCTCTCGCAGGGTCGCGAGCTGCCGTACCTGCTCCCGTTCCTCCTCGGTGGCGGTGTCGCGGCCCTTCTGCTCGCGCCGCCGGTCGAGAGCGCGCTGTTCCACGGCTCGCTCCGCGAGTTCCTCACCGAGTCGCTCGGCTTCGCCTACGACCCGCGCAACGCGATCATCGTCGGCGTCGCTCTCGGCGTCGCGGTCATCCCGATCGTCTTCACCGTCAGCGAGGACGCGCTGTCGAACGTCCCGCTCGCGCTGCGCGCCGCCAGCTCCGCGCTCGGAGCGAGCCGCTGGCAGACGGCGATTCGCCTCGTCCTGCCCGCCGCGAGCCCCGGCGTGTTCGCCGCGCTGATGCTCGGCTTCGGTCGCGCGATCGGCGAAACGATGATCGTCGTGATGGCGACCGGCAACACGCCGATCCTCGACCTGTCTCCGTTCAACGGGATGCGCACGATCTCGGCCTGCATCGCGACGGAGATCCCGGAAGCGGAGGTCGGCGGCTCGCTCTACCGCGTGCTGTTCCTCGCCGGCACGCTCCTGTTCGTCTTCGCGTTCCTCTGCAACACCGCCGCCGAGGTGATCGGTGCGCGCCTGCGCCGGAGGTACGCGCGGTGGTGAATCGACCCGCCAACGGGAAGGCGTCGATGTCGAAGGGCGAGTCGCGCGTGCTGTTCGCCGGCGGCGCGCTCCTGCTCGTCATCGGCCTCGTCGTCGCGATCGTCGCCCTCCTCTTCGTGAACGGTCTCTCCGGTTTCTGGCCGTCCGACCTGTGGCGGATCACGGACAAGGACGGGAACACGATCGTCGGCATGAAGTGGCGTTCGGAGGAAGTGCCGCGCCCGTCCGATCAGCGCGACGCGCCTGCGCGTCAGCGCACGCTGTACAGGATCGGCCCGACGCGCGAGCTCGGCGCCGACTTCACGTGGATCGATGACGACGCGGTCGTGGAAGCCACCCGCCCCGCGGATGCCACGATCATCGAGCGCACCGAATGGGGCGCCGCGATCGGCGTCGCGAAGCCGGGCGCGCCGGACGTGCTCGTCCTCGGCAACGGCAAGGAAGTCGTGATCGACCCCGCGACGGTCGTGCGGCGCGTGCGGCCGAACGAGCTCGGCGTGTTCGGAAAGCTCGGCGTCTACTTCGGGCGGATCGCCGAGTTCGTCAGCGCTCCGCCGCGAGAGTCGAACACCGAAGGCGGCATCCTGCCCGCGATCATGGGCACCGTGCTCCTCGTGCTGCTGATGACGATGGCGGTCGTCCCGCTCGGCGTGATCGCCGCGCTCTACCTCAACGAGTACGCGCGCCAGGGTGTGCTCCTGCGCTTCGTGCGACTCGCGGTCTCGAACCTCGCGGGCGTCCCGAGCATCGTGTTCGGAATGTTCGGCCTCGCGTTCTTCGTCTACACGCTGGGCGCCGGCATCGATCAGCTCCTGTTCTCAGATCGGTTGCCGTCGCCCACGTTCGGCACCGGCGGACTCCTGTGGGCGTCGCTCACGCTCGCGCTCCTGACGGTGCCCGTCGTGATCGTCGCCACAGAGGAAGCGCTCCGCGCGGTTCCGCGCGCGCAGCGCGAGGGCTCGCTCGCGCTCGGCGCGACGCGTTGGCAGACGATCCGCACCGTCGTCCTGCCCGCGTCGCTGCCCGGGATCCTCACGGGAATGATCCTCGCGATCGCCCGCGGCGCGGGCGAGGTCGCTCCGCTGATGCTGACGGGCGTGATGAAGCTCGCGTCCGACCCGCTGGTCGACGGCAACGCCCCGTTCATCCACCTCGACCGCAAGTTCATGCACATGGGCTTCCACGTGTTCGACGTCGGCTACCAATCGCCCAACGTCGAGGCGTCCCGCCCTCTCGTCTACGCGACCGCACTGCTGCTCCTGCTGCTGATCGTCGCGCTGAATCTCTCCGCGATCGTCTACCGTAATCGAGTGCGGCGGCGGTTGTCCGGCGCGACGTTCTGACCGGATCCCACGATGACCAAGCACCTCGACGAAGACGTGACCGATGCCTTGAAGAAGATCCTCCACATCGGGGGTCTCGTGGAAGACGTCATCGACCGCGCGTTGAAGTCGCTGCTCGACCGCGACGAGATCGAAGCACGCCGCGTGATCGACGGCGACGCGCGCGTGGACCAGCTCGAGCTGGAGGTCGAGGAGAAGTGCCTCGACATCCTCGCGCTGCGCCAGCCGGTCGCGATCGACCTGCGCGTCGTCACGGGCATCCTCAAGATCAACTCCGACCTCGAGCGCATGGCGGACCTTGCGGTGAACATCGCCGAGCGCGCCGAAACGCTTGCAAAGGCTCCGCCGCTCCCGTTCCGCCCCGACGTCTCGGAGATGGCGACCATCGTGAAGAAGATGGTGCGCGACGGGCTCGACGCGCTGGTGCGCAAGGACACGCACCTCGCGGTCGACGTGTGGGAGCGCGACGACGCGGCCGACCGCCTCTACCGCCAGATCATTTCGGAGTGCGTGCCGTTCATGCAGTCGCACCCGGACCGCATCGATCACGCGCTGCATCTACTGGGCGCCGTGCGCAACCTCGAGCGCATCGCCGACCACGCGACGAACATCGCGGAAGACGTGATCTTCGTCGTCGAGGGTCGCATCGTGCGCCACCGAATGCGCAGCCGCAGCGGCCGCAGCACCACCGGCAACGCCGGCCTGAACTGACGCGAGCGAGTCAGCGCGCGGCGCGGCCCTCGCCTGCCTCGGCGCGCTCCTCCTCCAGATGCAGCCGGTGCAGGACGCGGTGCGCGATCGGCGCGACCACGATGCTCGCCACCGCGAGGAACACGAGCCCCGAGAACAACGCGTAGCACGACGCGAAGACCTTGCCGGACACCGACGTGAGCGGAGTCGCCGGCCCCATGCCGGTCAGGATCATCGACGCGTTCAGGAACGAGTCGAGCCAGGAGAAGCCTTCGGCGAGGTGGTACCCCACGATGCCGATGCCGAGCGACGCGCCCGTGATGGCGCCCGCGACCGCGCCGTGCCGCAGCACCCGCCGGAGGAACCGGCGCCGGGAGAGAAGAGGCTCGCTGCGGTGCTCGTAGCGCGCGAATCGTCTGGACGGCGTCATGCGGATCGCTGCCTCCGGCGCGGTAGGTTCTACCGATCGTTCCATGCCGCGCGCTCTCTCGATCTCATTCGTCCTGGTCCACCCGCAGTCGCCGGGCAACGTCGGCGCGTCGGCGCGCGCGATCAAGAACTGCGGGTTCTCGGACCTGCGCATCGTC
>CAZOLL010000246.1:0-6590 GCA_964580365.1 uncultured Phycisphaeraceae bacterium | reverse complement strand
GGGTTCGGCAGGAGCAGCACGCGGCTCTTGTCGTTGATCATCATCGCGACGACGCAGACCTGACAGGTCGCATCGACGTTGCTGCCGAACACCTCTTCACCCTCGATCACGAACGCCGGGTCCATCAGCTTCTGCTGGTTGAACACGATGTCGAGCGGCTGGAGGCCGACAGGGAGCCGCAGGGGCGGCGGGTTCGGCGTCGGCGGATCCGAGATCGAGTTGCTGGGGATCGGACCGAAGCCGAGCGTGAACGTGAAGTGGAGCGATGACACCGCGTGCGGGTTGAGCGTGTCAAAGTAGAGCTTGTCGAGGAAGTCGCCGACTTGGAGGTCGGAGACCTGCCCGATCTGCGGCTGCCCGATCAGACGCGCGTCGCCGTCCGAGTTGCGGCAGACGGTCTCGAAGCCCGGCGGGAAGGTGGAGAGCGGGTTCGTCGTCGAGCCCGTATTCGCAGTGGTGCCCGTGCTGCCTTCGTTGACACCCGGGATCGGTGTCGGTCCGCCGGCCTGCGCGGGGCTACCGCCAACGCCGACCGGGTCGCCCAGCGGCGGCGGCGGGTTCGGCAGCGGGACGCCGCCGCGATCACCCCAGCGGTTCAGGTTGCAGCCGAGCTGGCTGGGACCGGGCAGGAACGACGACGAGAAGCAAGTGCACATCGTCTCCAGGTTCGTGAAGATGATCCACTTGTTCGTGCTCGGGTCGTTGGTCTCGAAGCCGTTGCCGTCGAGGTTGATCGCGCCGATACCGCCGCCCGCGAGCGGGGCGTAGTACACGACTTCGGGGCAGACCGGCACGTTCGTGAAGCCGATCCCGCTTCGGGTGCGGAAGGTCTTCTTGTTCGCGTCCGAGGTGTCGTCGAACTGCTCGTTGTACAAGGACGTCGCGGCCGTGTTGTAGAGGTTGCCGCTCGCGTCGCGGTTCGTGTTCGTGCTGCCCGGGAGGCTCTGCAGAGTGACGTCGATCTTGCCCGGCAGCGTGATCAGCGGGTTGACCACGTACTGCGCGAAGTTGTTCGGGTTCTGCGGCCGGACGTCGAACGGGATGACGAACGAAGCGACGCCGTTGGGCGAGCCGTTCATCAGGAAGTTCTGGAAGTACGGGACGCTGATGTTGTCCGGGTTCGGGGTCGGACCCGTGTTGCCGTTGTAGAAGAACGGGATCGGCGGGTTGTTCGCGTTGAAGTCGGACACCTGGCGCGCGTTGAACCCGACCGACTCGGGAACCACGGGCTCGGAGTACTCGACCAGGAAGCGCGAGAACGACTCGATCACCTCGAAGCCTTCGGCGGTCGTCTTCGGCGGATCAACCGGCGACTTCGCTGTGATCGACACGAGCGTGACCGGGACCGTCGGAGTGATCGGCGCGCCGCCAGCATCGCCGACCTTGATGACCCAGAAGCCGTTGATGATGATCCCGTTGATCTTGTCGATCTTGACGCGGATCTCCTTGTGGGCGTTGGTGCCCACGGGGCCGCCGTCCTCGTCGAACGCGGCGATCGTCGAGAGATCCTGGTCGCCGTTGTCGGCGACGTAGGTGAAGACGTTCTTTCCGATCAGCAGGTTCTTGCCGTCGGCGTCGAGCCACGTCGGGAAGCCGACCACACCGCCGCCGGTGACCTTCTGACCCGTGACGGTGCGGCCGTTGATGACCGCGATGCCCTTCACGTGCTGGCCGATGTCATCGGTGATCTGGATGTTCGGCGTGAGGAACGAGGTGCCCGCGAGGGCGGCCTTGTTCCGCATGATCGAGTTGCGCGCCTTGCCCTTCGAGATGTCGAAGGGGAACTTGATGCGAATGAACTGGTTCGCACCGTTCGCGAGCTGAGGGATCGTGGGGATCGCCGCCGACGCGAAGCCACCCGCGGCGCCCGTGTTCAGGTCGAACGTCAGCGACGGGTTGGCCTGGTAGAGCTGGTTCGCGGTCGCTTCGGTCATGGTGATCGACGCGCCGACGTTTGGCGCCGTCGAGACCGCGATGCGCAGTTGCGGGTCGTTGTATCCTCCACCCGGCTTGTCCGCGAATCCGCTGTTGCCCGCGAGGGCGCATGGCGACAACATCAGTGCGGCGATCGCGAATCCGTTGACCGTTCGGTGCGATCGTCCGTTCGAACGCAAGCCCATCGGCGTCTCCAAGGAAGCTCTGTGACGGATCTCGATCGGACCGCGGGGTGGGCGCGAGCGGCGGTCCGACGGGCCCACGATGTGGAACCCGGCGCGATGCTAGGGGCAAGATCCGTACCGTGCGAGCACAATCTCCCGGGCCTTTTCCCGCGCAGAGTTAGAAGCGATCGAGCGGGCCGGCGAGCGTGCGCATTCGATCGTGATTCGGACCCCGGTGCTGATCCGCACAGTGGGCCCCCGGCAAGGTCCGAAGTGGGGTTCGCCGAATGTCGCAAGTGACACTTCGAATCGAGAGCATCGACGGCCCCGCTCGCTGCGGAGTCGCGAGCGTCCGCGGCCGTCGCTTCGCGACTCCGGCGTTCATGCCGGTCGGGACCGCGGGGACCGTGAAGGGATTGGCGCCGAACGACCTCGCGGAGGCGGGAGTCGAGATCCTCCTCGCGAACACGTACCACCTCCGGTTGCGTCCGGGGCCCGAGGCGATCGCGGCGTGCGGTGGTCTGCATCGGTTCATGGGCGTCGACACCGCGATCCTGACCGACTCGGGCGGATACCAAGTGCTTTCGCTCACCGACCGTGTGAGCGTCGACGACGACGGCGTCTCGTTCCGGTCGCACATCGACGGGGCGCACGTGCGCGTCACGCCCGAGGAAGCGGTCCGCATCCAGGGGCTGCTCGACCCCGACGTCGCGATGGTTCTCGACCAGCCGGTGCCGCTGCCGGCGAGCGCGGAGCAAGTCGACGTCGCGGAGCGCCGAACGCTCGCATGGGCGGAGCGGTGCTTGCGCCATCATCGATCGACCGTCTCGAGCGGTCAGGCGCTGTTCGCGATCGTGCAGGGCGCGGTCGATCTCGAGCGACGCGCACGTCAGGCGCGCGCGCTCGTCGCGCTCGGTTTCGACGGCTACGCGGTCGGCGGTCTTGCCGTGGGCGAGAGCCTCCTGGAGTTCGAGAGCACGGTGACGGCGACCATCGCAGAACTCCCGCACGATCGAATCCGGTACGTGATGGGCGTCGGCTACCCACAGGACCTGCTGGTCGGCATCGGCGCCGGCGCCGACCTCTTCGACTGCGTGCTGCCGACGCGCCACGCCCGAACCGCGCAGGCTTTCACTTCGCGCGGCACCGTCAAGCTGCGCAATCGCCGCTGGCGCACCGAGCGCGGACCGCTCGACCCCGCGTGCGACTGCGGCACCTGCAAGCGCTTCGACGTCGCGTACCTGTCGCACCTCTATCACTGCGACGAGATGCTCGGCCCGATCCTCGTCGCGCGGCACAACGTGCGCTTCTACCAGCGCCTCGTCGCGGATGCGCGTGCTGCCATCCGCGAGCGACGCTTCGCGTCCCACCGGGCGGACGTCGTCGCGCGCCTCTCCGAGCTCGACGGCGAAGAGCCGAGCGCCGATTCACGCGTTTTTGACTGACCGTCGACCGGCGCTAGACTTCGCCGCACCGTCCCTTCGGCCCGCGGGAGACTCGAGTCACGCTCCGCCGTCGAACCCTGCTCATTCTCGCGCTGATCGCCTCGGCGATCGCCGGCGTCCTCGGCCACGCGGCGTTCTCCACCTCTTCGTCGTTGTTCGGCTCCGTCGTCGTCCGCTCCGAGTCCGGCCGCGCAGAGGTGGCGCTGACGTTCGACGACGGACCGGATCTCGTGGTCACTCCGCGCATTCTCGACGCGCTGCGTGCCGCCGGCGCACACGCGACGTTCTTCCTCGTGGGAGAGCGCGCGCAGCAGGCGCCGGACCTCGTGCGACGGATCGTCTCGGAAGGTCACCAGGTCGGAAACCACTCGATGCGCCACGCGTGGCTCCCGCTTCACGCGAAGGACACGATCGACGCCGACCTCAACGACACGCAGGCGATCCTCTCCTCGATCTGCGGCGCGCCCCCCACCGTTTTCCGTCCGCCCTACGGTTGTCGCGACCCGCGCGTGCTCGCCGCCGCCGAGCGCTTGTCGATGACGACCATCCTCTGGTCGGTGACGCCGCTCGATTGGAAGGAGCCGCCGCCCGACACGATCGCGCGGCGCGTGCTCGACGACGTGAAGGCCGGCGACATCGTGCTGCTGCACGACGGCGACGCGGGCGAATCGCGCGGCCGTCCGAACACCGCCGACGCGCTGCCTGCGATCCTCTCGGGTCTCGCGGAGAAGAAGCTCACCGCGGTTCGTCTCGATGCGCTCCTTGCGCGAGCGCCAGCGATGAATCCGTCCGAGGAACGCCCCGGTGGCTGACGCGCGCGGCACCGGGTCGCCGTCGGCCGCTGCGCCCGTTCGCATCCCGACCGCGGTGCCGGGAGCGCGGCGCATCCTGGTCGCGCACCTCTCGATCGGCGGCGGCCACGGTCGCGCCGCCGACGCGACCGTGCGCGCACTGCAGCGCATCGCTCCGCACGTCGAGGTGATGACGCTCGACCTCACCGCGGTGACGTCGCCGCTCTTCAAGACCATCTACAAGGACGGATACCTCGGGCTCGTGAAGACGCTGCCGCGCGTCTGGGGCGCGATGTACGACGCCGGCTGGGTCACTCGCCGCGGCAGCGCGGTCCCCCGCTGGCTGAAGCCGCGTTGCGTCGGGCGCTTGGCCGCGTTCGTCGGCGAATGCGCTCCCGACGCGATCCTCGCCACGGCCGCTCCGGTCTCCGCGCTCCTCTCGCACCTGCGCGAGACCGGCGCAATGCGCGCGCCGATCGCGGCGCTCATCACCGACTATCACGCGCATCCCGCGCACGTTTCGCCGTTCATCGACGTGTTCTGCGTCGCGGGACAGCGCGTCGCCGCCGGCCTCCGCAAGCTCGGCGCGCCCACGGACCGAATTCGCATCACCGGTATCCCGGTCGACCCTTCGTTCAGCGCGCCCGTCGATCCGGCACGCACGCGCGTCGACCTCGGCCTCGACCCGCGCGCTCCTGTCGTGCTGGTGATGGGCGGCGCCCTCGGCACGGGCCGCATGATCGACACGATCCGCTGCCTCGCGCGCGTGCCCGGCCCGATCGAGATCGTCGCGGTCGCGGGCAGCAACGAGGAGCTCGCGGAGCGCCTGCAGCGCTTGCGGCTCGGCGGCGACGCGCACCTGCACACGTTCGGCTACACCGACCGCATCCCGGAGATGATGGCCGCCGCGACGGTTCTCGTGACGAAGCCCGGCGGCATGTCCACCTCGGAAGCGCTCTGTCGCGGCCTGCCGATGGTCTTCGTCGATCCGCTGCGCGGCGCGGAGTCGAAGAACCTCGAGTTCTTCGTGCGCGGCCGCTCGGCGATCGCCGTGCGCCACAAGCGCGATCTGGCGGAGACGGTCGCGCGGCTGCTCGACGACGGCGCGTTGCTTACCGCGATGCGGAGGAACGCGGAGCGCCTCGCGCGCCCGCACGCGGCCGATGCCGTCGCCGCGGAAGTGCTCGCGCTGACGCGCGCGAGCGTCAGTGCTTCACGATCTCGACCCGCTGCGCGTCGAGCACCGGAAGCGTATCGCGGCCCGTGACGGTGCCGCTGATCGTCACCTGAAGCCCCGCGAAGTCCCGCAGCCCGTAGCGGCCGGACGCACACGTGATCCACGCGAGGCGCTTCGTGCCCTGCTCGAGTGCGAACGGATGGCCGCCGTCGTCGGGGCGCACGCGGACGAAACCGGTCATCGTCACACCCTGGCCGACGGCGACGCCGGGCTGCGCGGCGTCCGCGGCGCGCGCCGCGGCGGCCTCGGCCTCACGTCGGCGTGCGTCGACCTCCGCCTGCGTGCGCTCGGTCTCGCGGCGGGCCTTTTCGCGCTCCTGGATCTGCTCGAGCGCGCGGATGCGGCCGTCGAGCTCGACGGCGCGGTCGCGGATCGCCGGGTCGGTCGCGTGCGCGAGGATCTCCTGCACGCTTTCGCGGCTACCGGCGAGGTCGACGGATTCCGCGCTCTTCTGCGCGTTCTCCACCACCGTCGCGAGGCGATCGAGCTCGGCGCGGTCCTGCTCCATCCGCGCGCGCGCGTTGATGGTGCTCGCGTCGCCGCCGGAGCGCACGCCGTTGCCGGACGCCTCGTCGTCGATCTCCGCGCGCAACTCGGGAGTCAGCGGACCGAGGTCCTCGACCGCGTCCTGCCGGACCCACAGCGGCAGCGAGCGCGGCGCGACGATCTCGTACCACTCCCCGTCGCCTTCCGCGGCCTTCACGATCGTGATCTCGGTGCCGGAGTTCAGCTGTCCGATCGGGTAGTCGGACGACGAGCTCGGCTGCGAACGGACGTTGACGTGGTCGGTGTTCACGCGCGCCGGGCCCGACGCGGGCACGTCGAGGTACCGGCGGTGCACGAAAGCGTGGTACCCCTCGGGAACGAGCACTTGGAAGTAGGACGGGTTCGAGCCGACGCGCGGCAAAGCGCTGCCGCGCGGAGCGAGCGTCACCATCTTGTAGTTGTCGTCGGGGCCCGAGCGGAGCTCGGCGTCGCGGCCGCCGACGCGGACTACGGAGACGACCGCGTGGTCCCC
>CAZOLL010000245.1:5518-6631 GCA_964580365.1 uncultured Phycisphaeraceae bacterium | reverse complement strand
CGGAGCTGGAGAAGGCGCTCACGATCTCGAACCGCCGGCAGTGGAACGCGCTGATTCTCGCCTGCGAGATCCGCCTCGAGCGCAACGAGCTCGGCCCCGTTCGCGCCGACCTCGACCGCCTCGCGGACGGCGCGCGCAAGGTGCCGGAGCTCGCGCCGCGCTCGGAAGCGTTGTACATCCGCTACTTCATCGCGCGCGCCGGCGAGAAGAGCGACGCGCAGGAGAAGCTGGAGATGCTGAAGGAGGCCAGCGCGCACTGCAACACGCTCTTGGTGATGGACAACCAGAGCGCTCAGACCCTGGCGTGGCGCAAGGCGATCGACGACATGATCGCCCCGCTCCAGAAGCAGTGATCTGCGAGGCTCGTCAGCCGACAGCGACGGGCTGCTTCAGACCGCGGTAGGCCGGCAGGCGAGCCGGCACGACGATGATGCCGCGGTCGATCATCCACGCGACGATCTCGACCGCTTCCTCGCGGCTCGCGCAGTCGTTCTCGATCAACGCGGCGAGATCGAGCACGGTGCGCTTGCCATCGCACGCGTCGAACACGCGCGACTTGCGCTCGTCGAGCGTGTGGTACTGGCCGTGGAGACCCACGTAGGCGATCGGCACGCCGCGCGGAACGGCGGCGACGTCGCCCTTCGCGGGGATCGAGGGCTGGAACTTGTATCGGACCACGCGGTTGCGCTCCGGGCGCACGGGACGCGCGGCGCCGAGGTCCTTCACTTCGCGCGACAGCGGGCCGCTGCGACCCTTCGCGACGATCTCGCGCAGGAGCTCCGGACGGCGCGTGTGATACAGCAGGTATCCGCCCTGCGTCAGCAGAGGCAGGTCGCCGCGCGGAGAGAGCCGCTCGTTCCAGAGCTTCTTCTCCCACTTCGGGAGATGGTCGTCGACCCAGATCTCGCCGTCCTCGTTCTCGACGATGTCGACCCCGAACCGAGACGGGTTCTCGTAGACGATGGTGTCGCGGCCAAGGTTGAAGATGCCCGAGTAGATCGACATGACGATCTTGTCGCGGCGCGCGGAGACGTAGTCATACGTGGTGAGCGCCTCGTGCTCGCGCTCGGTCGGGAAGCCGATGAACCACGAAGTGCACACGCCGATGCCGGC
>CAZOLL010000245.1:0-5418 GCA_964580365.1 uncultured Phycisphaeraceae bacterium | reverse complement strand
CGGAAGCCGTCTCCGCAGAACGTGCACTTCCCGTAGTAGCAGCCGCGCGAGGTCTGGAAGTTCGCGAGGCGCTCCGGCAGCAGGTAGCGGTCGAACGGCACGCCGTCGTAATCGAGCGTCGGCAGCGTGTCCATCACGGGTAGATCGAAGCGCGGCGGCGCGTGGATCGAGCCGTCGCTCCGCCGGAAGTAGAGGTTCGACACGTCGTCGAGGCCGCGCTTGCCGTCGATCGCGTCGGCGAACTCGACGATGGAGTTCTCGGCCTCGCCCATCATTCCGAAGTCGATGAGGTCGAAGAGCCGTCCGTCCGCGAACAGCGTGTCGCGGTAGTCGTGCACCGTCGGCCCGCCGATGATCGCCTTCACGTGCGGCGCGCGGCGCTTCAGCACGCGCATCACCTTCATGATCTCGAGCAGCTGCGTGTGGAACGGGATCGTGAACGCGACGACGTCGGGGTTCTCGGAGAGGATCCGGTCGACGAGGCGCTCCTCGTAGCACTGGATCATCGGATCGCTGGCGTTCTGCGAGTGGAAGAGCAGCTGGTCGACGTACTGCTTCTTGTTCTCGGGGTTCAGGATCGGCGTCGCCGCATAGAGGAAGCGGATCACGGCCGTGAGGTCGTCGAACGCGCGGTTGAACAGCTCCGGCTGATAGAAGCGGACGGGATCTCGGAGGATCGCCGCGGACTCGGCGGCGCGGTGCATGCTCTCCGGCGGCGCGGCGAGCAGCGGCGCGAGGAAGCGGTAGACGCCGTGCTCCTGTTCGGTGAGCCGGTCCTTCTTCTCGAGCTCGCGAAAGCGGTTCTCGACCCAGCCGTAGTACCCCGAGATGCGGTCGCCATGCGTGAGATGGTCGAACAGCTCGACGTTGAGATCGAGGATCTTCGTGTCGTGACCCGCGCGTCGGAGGCAACCCTGGAGCGCCGGAAGCGACGAGTACGGGATCGTCGGGAGGCACCGGTCGGGGGCGTACAGGAAGAGCGTCTTCATCGAGTGCGGTCCCGGGTGACAGGTTCCCGTGCGGTTTCTCGGCCGAGGGGCACCGGAATATAGCACCGATTCGGAGATGCGTCAGAATCGCCGGATCGCGCCGAGAGAGGGTTTTCGGCCGCGCGGGGAGCCGACCTTCAGTCCGCGCCGGGCGCGGCCGGCGGATCGCCGCCGATCACCACGAACACTTGATCGGCCTCGACCACGACGGGGTAGATCGTCGCGGCGAGCGCTCGATCCCGGGCGGTCTTGCCCGTGAAGAGATCGAACTTCCAGCGGTGCAGCGGACAGATGATCTCGGTTTCGGCGATGACGCCGTCCATCAGGCGTCCGTTCGCGTGCGGGCAGCGGTTCCACGCCGCCGCGAACCGGTCGCCGACGCGAACGATGGTGATCTCGCGGCCGTCGATCTCGATCGACTTCCGCGCGCCGCCGTCGAAGTCCCGCACCTCGCCCACCCGGTGCCGCGTGCTCATGGTGCGAACCTAGCCGATCGCCACGCCGCCGCCTCTATCGTCTCGGCCATGAGCCCCATCGACGCCCTCTCCCGCGCCGCGTTCTCGCCGGCGAAGCTCGCGAAGACGAACCTGTTCGATTCCCCGCGCATGTTCCTCGACGTGTACGGCCTGCTCCCCGGCCAGAGCCAGGCGCCCCACCGCCACGACGATGCGGACAAGGTGTATTTCGCGCTCGAGGGCGAAGGCGTCGTCACGATCGGCGAGGAGTGCCATCCGTTCTCGCGCGGGGAGGTCGCCATCTGCCCCGCGGGCGCGGCGCACGGCGTCGCGAACGAAGGCAGCGAGCGCCTCGTCCTCCTGGTGATGATGACGAAGCGCGGCGGCTGACGATACGCTCATGCCCATGTTCACGAGCCGATCCCTCTCGATCCCCGCCGGCATGCACCACGAGGTGGGCCTGCTCTTCGCGCTCCTCGAATCGGTCCGGAAGGAGACGCGCGACGCGATCCTTGGAATGTCGAACGCGGAGCTCGACCATCGCTCCGCCGGCGTCCCGTACTCCATCGCGAACCTCTTGCTGCACGTCGCCGCCGAGGAGCTGTGGTGGATCCGCGGCGTCTTGGCCGGCGACGAGCTCGACGCCGGCACTCGCGAGGAGTTCGCCGCCGGCGAGCTCGGCTCGCTCGCAGCCACGCGCCTGAAAGGAAGAGACGTCGCCTACTACCTCGGCCTTCTCGACGGCGTTCGCGCCCAGACCGAGGCGGCGTGCTGGAAACTGCGCGACCACGACCTGAACGCCGAAAAAGACGACCGCCGCGGCGGGCGCGCGTCGGTGCGCTGGATTCTCGGCCACCTCGCCGAGCACGAGGCGCACCACCGCGGCCAGATCGCGCTGCTCGCGCGGCTCGCGGGCGCGCGGCCGCGCGGCCAGACCGCGTCGGGGCCCGCCTGAAGTGAGCAGCGGCCCCGCGTCGCACGACGGTCCGCCGCGTTTGGCGGCGATCGTCCTCGCCGCAGGCAAAGGGACGCGGATGGGAGCCGACAAGGCGCTGCTCGATCTCGGCGGCGAGCCCGCGCTCTCTCGGATGCTGCGCGTTCTGCGCGAAGCCGGCGTCACGCGGATCGTCACGGTGACACGCCCGATCGACGCCGCGTTCCGACGCGCGATCGACCTCTCGGGCGTGACCACCGCGATCAACCCCGAGCCGACGCGGGGCCAGACGACGTCGATCCGCATCGGCGTGCAGAACTTGCCCTCGGGCGTCGACGCGTTCCTCTTGTGCCCGGTCGACATGCCGTTGTTCGAAGCTGCGGACGTCGGCGCTCTTCGCGACGCGTTCCGTGCGCGGCCCGCCTCGGCGTCGATCGTCGTGCCGTCCGTCGCGGGCCGCCGCGGGCACCCGGCGCTGTTCTCGATCCGGCTCGCGGGCGAATTCCGCGCGCTGAAGGACGATGAACCGGGACACCTGGTCGTCCGGAAGGACGCGGGCCGCGTCCTGCACGTCGTTTCGGAGAACGAAGCGCTGGCGTTCGACCTCGACACGCCCACGGACCTCGCCCGCGCGAAGGCGGGCTTTCTCGGACAACGCCCGAACTCGCCTTCGGCGCCTCGCGCTTGACGATGCCAGCACGCGCCGGGCAACATGCGCGGCCTCTGCCGGCAACCATCGGAAGGATCCCGAGATGAACCACTCCCGCGCCTTTGCGGCCCTCGCATTCATCGCGGTCGTCAGCGCCGCTCTCGTCGACTCAGCGGGAGCGGCGCCGCCGCGACCGTTCCGCGTCGTCGGGAAGAAGCTCTCGGCGTCCGCCCAGCCCGCGCTCGACCGCCTGAACTCGATCGCGTCGCGCCCCTTCATCGCGATCCCGTCGCCAGTGAGTTCCGGTGCGCTTTCGATCTCAGGTGGTGCGGTCGACGTCCGCGACGGCGATGCCACGAACACGGCGCGCAAGTTCTTCCGCGATCACGGCGCGGTCTTCGCTCTCGACGCGGGCGTCGATCTCGTTCCTCTGACGCTCGGCGTGCCGACCGATCGACGCATCACGTTCGAGCTGACGATCGCGGGCGTTCCGATCGACGGCCTGCGCGCGCGCGCCGTGTTCGACGAGTCCGGCCGCCTCGTGTCCGCCTCGCTCGCGGCGCCGAAGTCGTTCGAGACGCTCGGCGGCTTCGGTCTCGGCGAGGAGCAGGCGAAGGCCGCCGGCCGCGCCGCGATGCGCGTGACGCGCGTCGGCCTCGGTCACGTGAAGCTCGTGGAGTTCGCCGACGCGGTCGCGCGCAAGGTCTGGGTGCGCACCGACGCTGGACTCGTTCCCGCGTGGAAGACGAACCACTGGAGCGTCCGTCCGGGCGAGGCATGGACCGTCATCGTCGACGCGCGAGACGGAACCGTGCTCGACACCCGTGACGACATCGCCCGCGGCACCGGCAACTTCCCGATGGACTTCGACACGGGGACGAGTCAGTTGACGACGGCGTCATTCACCACGAAGAACGGGAAGGCGCGCGTGTTCAAGTCGCAGTCCGCTGCGATCGCCGGCACGACCTCGAAACGAAAGCTCGTCGACCTCGCGGCGCCCCCGCCGGCCGGCAACCCGCTCGGTTTCGTCCAAGGCAACGTCGCCGGCGCGCATCTGCACGTCCTCAGCGACACGCTGCCCGATGCGTTCGCGTCGAACCTCAAGTTCCCCACGGCGAACCCGTTCAATGACGAGGAAGGGGTGTTCGACCAGACGAACACGTACTTCCAGATCGAGGAGTTCTACCGCCACCTGCGCTCGATCACGGGCGGCCAGCTTGCGAGCAACTTCTCGCTGCCCGTCGTCGTGAACTTCGATCCGGGCGACTTCATCGTCAACGCGTTCTTCTCGCCGACTCCGTTCGGCGCGCCAGGCAACCCCTACATGCTCGGGTTCCTGCTCTTCCACGACCTCAACGGATACCTGTCGGACGAGAACGTCCTGTGCGGTCCGGAGTTCGACCTCTCGCGCGACCCCGTCGCGGCGTGCCACGAGTACACGCACGCATGGTTGTTCTACGAGTTCCTCGACTTCTTCGGCTTCGTCCAGTGCCCCGCGCGCGCGATCAACGAGGCGATGGCGGACGTCTTCTCGACAGCGTTCCACAAGGACGTGCTCGTCGGTCGCTACCTCGGCTCGACGCCGGCCGGCCAGCTCGCGTTCCCGAGCGGCGCCCTCCGCGTCCTGAACGGCGACGCGCACTACCCCGAGACGACGCTCGAGGCGCTGGTCTCCGTCGAAGTCAGTCCCGGCAACTTCGTCGATCTTCCGGAAGAGCACCTGAACAGCGTGATGTTCTCGTCGATGACGCGCGACGTCGCGCGGGAGATCGGCAATCGCAAGGTGGAGCAGCACGTGTTCGACGCGCTCCCGAACATGCCGCACACCGAACTCGACGTGGGCTTCGACAACCAGGACATCTTTTCCGACCCGTTCATCGCCACAGACGTCTTCAACGCGAACGTCTGCAACGCGCTGCTCCTCCTCGACCAGCCGCTCAGCCACTACCTCGCGTTCCTCGGCACGATGACCGGGCGCGGCATCTTCGGCTCGGTCGACCCGTCGAACGGCGACCTATTCAACAACTTCTTCGTGCTGAACAACCTCGAGCTGTTCCCCAACCGCAAGATGACTCTGCCTTCGGTCTTCCCGCGCTCGACGTGCGGGCAGATCTACTACTTCCAGGCGAAGCAGGGCCGCACGCTGAAGGTGACCGTGAAGGCCGAGAACGGCGAGTCGCTCGAGCCCGACTTCGCGGTCGTCGTGCTGAACGGCGGCGACCCCGGCCTCATCACGCCGAAGAACAACAAGACCTTCAGGAACAACGGGCACACCGTGACGCAGAAGTTCACGCTCGGTCTTCCGCTCGACGCGAACTCCGACGAAACCGACCCGTTCTACGTCCTTCTATGAGAAGTTGATCGCAGTCAAGCAGCCAAGCGCGATTCAGT
>CAZOLL010000244.1:0-6648 GCA_964580365.1 uncultured Phycisphaeraceae bacterium | reverse complement strand
CGCAGGAAACCGCCGGACGAAGTCCGGCGCCTCCGCGTCCCCAGCACGCCCCGCGACGGTCGGGCGCGGCGCTCTCTGCGTCCTCTGTGTTCTCTGCGTCCTCTGCGTTTCGGCCGCCGACGCCCCCGACGCACCCCGTGTCCGTCACGGACGCGCGGTCACTTCGCCGAGGCTGCTCGGCACTTCGCGATCAGGTCGCGGAAGCGCTCGAAGAGGTACATCGAGTCGTGCGGGCCGGGCGATGCTTCCGGGTGGTACTGGACGGAGAAGCAGGGCGCGTCGAGCACCTCGAGCCCCTCGACCGTGCCGTCGTTCAGGTTCTTGTGCGTGACGCGCGCGCGCTTCGGGTCGAGCGTCGCGGCGTCGACGGCGAAGCTGTGGTTCTGCGAGGTGATCTCGGTCTTGCCGGTCGTGAGGTCCATCACCGGCTGGTTCGCGCCGTGGTGGCCGAACTTCATCTTGTAGGTCTTCGCGCCGAGCGCGAGCGCCGTGAGCTGGTGGCCGAGGCAGATGCCGAACGTCGGAATCTGCGCCTTGTGGAACTCGCGGATCGCGTCGATCGCGTAGTGGAGCGGCTCCGGGTCGCCGGGGCCGTTGGAGAGGAAGATTCCGTCGGGGTCGAGCGCGAGCGCGTCCCTTGCGGGCGTCGTCGCCGGCACGACCGTCACGTCGAAGTTCGCGGCGACCAGCGAGCGCAGGATGTTGGTCTTGATGCCGAAGTCGTACGCGACGACGCGGTAGGTCGGCGCGTTCGCGGACAGCGCGGGGAGGAACGGGCCGTCGAGGCCGGTGGTCCAGCGCGCGACGTCCGCGCGCGTCACCTCGCGCGCGAGGTCGCGGCCGTCGGTGCGCGGCGACGCGAGCACCTTCTTCAGGAGCGACTTCGGGTCGAGGTCCTCCGTCGAGATGCCGACACGGAGCGCACCCTTCTCGCGCACCTGCAGCACGAGCGCGCGCGTGTCGACCTCGTCGATCGCGACGATGCCGTGACGCTTGAGGTAGGCGTCGAGATCTTCGGTCGAGCGGAACGACGACGCGACCGTGGCGCGCTCGCGCACGATGAACCCGTTCACGTGGACTTTGCTCGACTCGACGTCGTCCGGGTTCACGCCGTAGTTGCCGATGAGCGGGTAGGTCATCAGCACGACCTGGCCGCGGTAGCTCGGGTCGGTGAGGACTTCCTGGTACCCGGACATCGCGGTGTTGAAGACGATCTCGCCAAACGTCGTCCCACTCGCCCCGAGCGACCGCCCTTCCTCGGCAGTCCCGTCCTCGAACACGAGCAGAGCTTTCTTGGCGTCCGTCATCCGGGTTTCACCACCTGCGAGTTGTCGGCGTGCGTCCAGTTCCGCGCGGGAGATTAACGGGTTGCGCGCGGGCTGTCGAGACGCGCGAGCGGCGGAGGGGGAGCGAGCGCGACTGCCCGACTGGCGCGGCGCGGTTCCGGCGCGATAGGCTTTGCTCCCCGCGGCGGACGCGCACTTCGCGCGCCCGCCGCACACCGTGATGCTCGCGTCGATCGTCGCCTTCGCCGTCGGGATCTGCCTCGCGCTGCTGGGCTCCGGAGGATCGAGCCTCACCGTGCCGGCGCTCGTGTTCGTCGTCGGCCAAGACGACAAGACGGCGATCGCGAGCTCGCTCGCGATCGTTTCCGCAATCGCTGCTGTCGCTGCTGTGCCTCCGGTCCTCAGCGGGAGGGTCCGATGGCGGGCGGTCCTCCTCCTCGGGATCCCCGGCGCGTTGTCCACCTCGTTGGTGGCCAAGCTCGCGCGCGGCGTGTCCGGAACCGTGCAACTCATCGCGTTCTCGCTCACGATCGTGATTGCGGGCGCGATGATGCTCCGGTCGCCGACGCCGAGTGAAGAGGCGTCGATCCCGCGCAAGCCGGCGTTTCTGGTGCTCGATGGGTTGCTCGTCGGATCGGTCACCGGGTTCGTCGGAATCGGTGGCGGCTTCCTATTGGTTCCCGTCCTGCACGTGCTCGCACGACTACCGCTCCGGACGGCGACGGGGACCAGCCTCGCCATCATCTCGCTCAACGCGGCCGCAGGATTCGTCGCCTACGTATCAGAAGCCTCACACCAGGGGATCGCGCTCGACCTCGGCGTCATCGTCGTGTTCATCGTCGCCGGCTGCGCGGGGACCGTCGTGGGCGGATCACTTTCGCGCCGGCTCAATCCCGTCGTGATCAAGCGAGTGTTTGCGATCGTGTTGTTCGGGATCGGCGCTTCGATCCTGGTCGCCCGGACGCGTTGATTCACTCGTCTCGGTGATGGGTCCGCCGCCCTCCCACGCGCGCTTCGTGAGCGTCGTGCTTCCCGTTGTCGGTTGTGTGTCCCGTCAATCGATCAAGACCGGCCTGAGCACAAGAATCGGACTCGTCGCGAGCGATCGATGTCACCGTTTGCCGAGCGGAGGGCGATCGCGCGCAGCGCGATCGAGTTTCCTGTGTTCTCTGCGTCCTCTGCGTCTCGGGCACGACCCCGCTCAAGCACCTCTCGTCCGTCGGTCACGGCCCGCTTCGTGCCTCCTTCGTGTGCTTCGTGTCCTCGGCCGCCGACCCTCGCTCTCGCCCACAACCCTCTCCCCCTGCACGTCGTGCCCTTCGTGCCGCAAGAGCCACGCCTTCAGCTCGATGCCGCCGCCGTAGCCGGTGAGGCGGCCGCCGGTGCCGAGGATGCGGTGGCAGGGGACGATGATCGGCAGCGGGTTGCGGCCGTTCGCGGCGCCCGACGCGCGGAAGCCCTTCGGCGCGCCTGCGGCGCGCGCGAGGTCCGCGTACGTTCTCGTCTTCCCGAACGGGACGGCGGCGACCGTGCGCCACACGCGGTGGTCGAAGTCGGCGCCGCGCGCGTCGAGCGGGAGGTCGAACTTCGCGCGCTTGCCGGCGAAGTAGTCGCGCAGCTGGTCCTTCACGAGCTTCAGGCGCGGGTCGGCGTCGCCCGGGACGATCAACGGCAGGTCGCCCATGCCGCGCGTCTCGAGCTCGCGGCGCAGCGCGCCCTCCTTCGGCGGCGCGGCGTTCGGCAGGTCGATGCGCATCACGCCGCGCGGGCCGACGAGGATGCGGAGCGGGCCGACCGGCGAGAGCATCTCGCCCTGGGCGACGGAGTCCTGGCCCCACGGCTGCGAGCGGGCGGAGCGCGGCGGTCTTCGCGTGGCGGTCTTCATCGGAGTCGACTCCTTCGCGAGGAGGACGACGCGGAGCGCGAGAGGTTACGGGCCGAATCGCCGCGGCGCGTCGAGGCGGTTGCGTTCGCCGGCGCTCGGGCTTCCGCGGGCATTCCCCACGACGCGGTTCGGGCGTTGAACGCGGGCGGGCGCGCGGGTCTGCTCATGGGATGCGCCGCGCGTCGAACTTCCTCTTGTGGCTCGCCGTCGCCGCCGGTGCCGCGATCCGCCTGTTCGGGGTGAACGAGCTGGCGCTCACGCACTGGGACGAAGGCTCGTACGTCGCGGGACCGCTGCATGTCGGGCCGTACGCGCGCGGCGAGCCGGTCTGCTTGTACGCGCCGCCGCTCTACCCCCTGTTGAACCGGGTGGCGCTGTCGCTCTCGGGCGACGATCCGCGCGCGGCGATCGTCGTCGCGGCGCTCCTCGGCATCGCCGGCGTTCTCGCGGTCGCGGCGTTCGCGCGGCGCGCGTTCGGCGAAATGGCCGGGGTCGTCGCGGCGTGGATCTTCGCGTTCGATCCGATGCAGGTGCTGCACGCCCGCATGGCGTTGACCGAGACGACGTTCACGACGCTGGTCCTCGTCGAGTCGGCCCTGCTCGCGCGCGCGTTCGCGACGGGACGCGCGCGCGACGCGGCGCTCGCGGGCGTCGTCGCCGGGCTCGCGACGGCGACCAAGTACCACGGCGGCTTCCCGCTGGTCGTCGCGGCGGTCGTGGCGGCGGTCGACATCGTTCGGGCGCAGGCCGAGACGCGCGGCGTGCTCGCGGTCGCGCGACTCGAGACGCTCGTCGTCGCGGGGCTGTCGGCGCTGCCGTTCGTCGCGTGGGTCGCGTTCGACATCCACGACACCGCGGGCTTCGCGCGATTCGCGGCGGATCGCGCGACGTGGGTCAACGGACTGCACGCGTGGACGCTGCGGCGGACCGTCGTGTTCGTGTGGGAGTCGTGGTCGAGGTTCGGCGCGATCGAGCTGCTCGCGTTGTACGCCCTCGGCGCGATCGTCTTCCTCATGCGTCGCGACTGGCGCAACAGCTCGAGCGCGACGCTCGCGATCGTCGGTCCGCTCGTCCTGTTCGGCGTGCTCGTCTCGTACCGCAACTACGTGCGCCTGATGGTTCCCCTCGACGCGCTGTTCATCCCGGGCGCCGCGTTCTTCGTCGCGAAGGCCTCGGAGCTGAGGACGACTCGCGGCGCGCCCGCCTTCGCCGCGGCGATCGTCCTCGTGCTGATCGCGCGCTCGCTCCCGCGCGACATGGAAATCGTTCACTTCCGCGGCGACGGCTACCCGAAGACCGCGGCGGCGCTCGCCGAGCGGGCGGCGACGATCGACGGCCCGATCGTCTTCGTCGGACAGCACTCGCTCTACCCGTACCTCGACGCGGCGCTCGCCGAGCGCGTGATCTCCGTGAAGGAGCCGCGCGGCAAGGAGCTCGTCGCGAGCGGCGCATTCACGTGGCTGCTCACGGACCAGGACCCCGCGCGCAACCAACCGATCGCGGCCGACTGGGCGAAGCTCGCGTCGCGTGTGGAGGAGGTCCTCGCGATCGACAACCCGATGCCCGCGCCGATCGTGTTCGACCGGCTCGGCGCCGCCGGGCTCGCGGCGATCGCGAAGGACCGTGAGGATCCCGCGTGGCGGTGGGAGACGAAGCTGCGGCTGTTCCGACTGCGGCCGTGATCTAGAGCATCACGAGCGGGTCGACGTCGAGCAGCACGCGCACCGACTTCGGCAGGTTCTCCTGCGCGCGCACGATCTTCACGAAGTGCGTGATGCCGAGCCGATGGCGCGCCTTCGCGACGATGTGCATTCGGAACTGATCGTTGATCACCGCGATGGGAGGGGTCGCGGGGCCGAGCAACTGCGTGGTGTCGTCCGCGAGCCACTCGCCGAGGAGGTTGCGCAGTCGCTCCGCCGCGTGGCCGACCGCCGCGCGGTTCTTTCCCTGCACCACGATGCGCGCGAGGTGGCCGAACGGCGGATAGCCGTCCTGGTCGCGCTTCTTCAGTTCGAGCTCCGCGAAGCGCTCGAAGTCGTGGCGCAGCGCCAGGCGGATGGAGAAGTGGTCCGGCTCGTACGTCTGCACGATCACGCGCCCACCCTTCTCGCTGCGGCCGGTGCGGCCGGCGACCTGCGCGACCAGTTGGAACGTGCGCTCCGACGCGCGATGGTCCGACAGGTGCAGCATCGCATCGGCGGCGAGGATGCCGACCAGCGTGACGTTCGGGAAGTCGAGCCCCTTCGCGATCATCTGGGTCCCGACCAGCACGTCCAGCTCCCCGGCCCGGAAGCGGTCGAGCGTCTCCTCGTGCGCGCCGCGCGCCTTCATTGTGTCCGAGTCCATCCGCGCGACGCGCGCGCGCGGGTGCGCGCTCCGCACTTCTTCCTCGACGCGTTCGGTGCCGAAGCCCCGCATGCGGAACGGCGTCTTGCACGTCTCGCAGAGCGGAGGCAGGGCGCGTTCGAAGCCGCAGTAGTGGCACATCACGCGGCCGATGCGGCGGTGGAAGACGAGCACGATGTCGCAGTGCTCGCACCTCTGCGGCGTGCCGCAGCTCGCGCAGACCGACGACGTCGCGTAGCCGCGGCGGTTCAGGAAGAGGATCACCTGCTCGCCACGAGCAACGTGCTCGCCGATAGCGAGGCGCAGGCGGTCGGTCAGCACCCGTGGCTTGCCGGGCACGGCGACCACCTGGCGGAGGTCCGCGACGATCGCCTCCGGAAGAGTCCCTCCGCCGACGCGCGCCGGCAACCGCAGCATCGTCATGCGTCCGTTGCGCGCGCGCTGCCACGTCTCGAGCGACGGCGTCGCGGAGCCGAGCACGAGGACCGCGCGCTCGAAGCGCGAGCGCGCCCAGGCGGCGACGCGTGCGTCGTAGCGCGGCGCGTTCTGCTGCTTGAACGTGTTCTCGTGCTCCTCGTCGATGACGACGAGCCCGAGCCTCGGAGTCGGCGCGAAGATCGCCGAGCGCGCGCCGATCACGACGTCGGCTTCGCCGCGCTGGATGCGGCGCCATTGGTCGTGGCGCTCCGCGTCGGTGAGGTGCGAATGCAGAACGGCGACGCGCGGGAAGCGCGCGCGGAACCGCGCGACGGTCTGCGGCGTGAGGGCGATCTCCGGCACGAGCACGATGCCTTGCTTGCCGCGTCGGACGCAGTCGTCGAGCGCGCGCAGATAGACCTCGGTCTTGCCGCTGCCGGTGACGCCGAAGAGGACGAAGCCCGCGCTCTTTCCGGCGTCGATCGCCGCGCTCACCGCGGCGATCGCGGCGACCTGCGCGGCGGTCGGCTCCGGCGGCGCCTTCTTCTCGACGGGCGCCGCGAACAGCGGGTCGCTCACCTGCGCTTCGTGGCGGATCGTGATGAGGCCGCGCTTCGCGAGCGAGCGCGCCGGTGACTCGCCGACCTTCGCGCGTGAGCCGAGCTCGCGCAGCTCGAGCGGCCCCTCCGCGTCGGCGAGGATCCGGAGCGTGCG
>CAZOLL010000243.1:0-6650 GCA_964580365.1 uncultured Phycisphaeraceae bacterium | reverse complement strand
TCTCGTTGGCGGCGCCGTTGAGTATCGTAGGAACTTGCACTCGCGCTGTGAGCCTCTTCGAGAGCTCGGCAGGGATTCCTTCCATCACTTTCGTGAAGCTACCCGGCGCGACCAGGGCGTCGGCGTCGCGCAGGAGCGCCTCGGCGTCCTCCGGCGCGCGGCCCTGGACCTTGTACCCCCCCATCGCGTGCATCGCCTGCGGGCGCAGACCGATGTGCGCCATCACCGGGATGCCCGCGTCGACGACCGCCTGGATCGCGGCCGCGCGCTCGGCGCCGCCTTCGAGCTTCACCGTCTCGGCGCCACCGTCCTTCACGAAGCGCACCGCCGCGCGCACGGCGTCCTCGACGGACGCGTGGTAGCAGCCGAACGGGAGGTCGCCGACGACGAGCGCGCGCTTCACGCCGCGCCGCACCGCGCGCGAGTGGTGCAGCATCTCGTCGAGCGTGACGGGGAGCGTCGAGTCGTAGCCGAGGACGTTCGGGCCGAGGGAATCACCGACGAGGATCACGTCGATACCCGCTTCGTCGACGAGGCGGGCGGTCGGGTGGTCGTACGCCGTGAGCGCGGTGATCGGCGGCGACCCGCTCTTCACCTTGCGCGCGCGGATCGCCGGCGCGGTGACCTTCACGACGGCTGGCTTGGGGGCGCTTCCCGTTGGACCCATTCGCGACTCCGCCTGCGGGACGGGCCGCGATCGTACCCGCGCGGGCCTCTATCATGGCCCGACCGCTCTCGGTCTCACCCCGCCAGAGGTTCCATGCGCAGGCTCCACCGTCTTCTCGTCACTTCCGCGGCCATCGTCCTCGGAGCTCCCGGCCTGTTCGCCGGCGAGCACTGGCAGGTCATGCAGATGTCCGGCGCGGACGTCGGGTACCTCCACTCGGAGACCTTGCCCGCCGACGCGAACGGCGACATCGTCTCGCGGGTGGAGACACGCCTGAAGATGAACCGCCTCGGCGTGACGGTCGAGATCCGTACCGAGCAGAAGACGTGGGAGAACGCGAAGGGTCAGCTCGTCCGCCTCGAGAGCGAGAGCGAGTTCTCGCGCCAGAAGTCGCGCACGGTCGGCGTCGTCGACGGCGACGTCATGCGCGTCACGACCACCACGCTCGGCAAGGACCATCAGTCGGAGATCGACTGGCCCGGCGACGTCCCCGGCTCCGAGGAACTGCGCCGCCGCATGACGGCGACGAAGTTCGAGCCGGGCGCGGAGCTGAAGTTCTGGCAGTACCAGCCCGAGCTCGGCGCGCCGGTCGAGGTGACCACACGGTTCATCGGCCCAGAGGAGATCGACCTCCCGAGCGGCAAGCAGCGCCTGCATCGCACCGTCACGAAGATCGGCGGCCTCCCCGACGTGATCGGCTGGGTCGACTCGACCGGCGAGACGGCGAAGACGTCGACCGAGATGGTCGGCCTGAAGATCGAGACGTTCGAGTGCGACAAGGCCCGCATCCAGCCCTTCCTCGCGGAGAAGTTCGAGGGCGCGCCCGTCGAGGTGTTCACGCAGTCGATCATCCGCAGCAACGTCCGCCTGCCGCGCCCGCGTTCGCTCGATTCGATCCTCTATCGCATCACGCCGAAGAAGGGCGCCGAGCTGCCGGAGTTCGAGGACGAGCGCCAGCACGTCGTCGAGAAGGACGCGCAGACCGGCGCGGTGACGCTGCTCATCTCGACCGTCGTGCCGCCCGCCGACCGCCGCCAGCAGCGCCCGCTCGCGGACGCGCCGCCGGAGATGGCGGAGTACCTCGAATCGAACGCGATGCTGCAGAGCGACGACCCGGAGATCCAGGCGTTCGCCGCGACGGCTGTCGGCGAGGTGACCGACGCGTGGACCGCGGCGCAGAAGCTCGAGCTCGAAGTCGACCGCAAGATCACGAAGAAGGGCATGGAGGTCGCGTTCGCGTCGGCGGCCGAGACGATCCGCACCTGTGAAGGCGACTGCTCGGAGCACGCCTGCCTGCTCGCTGCGGCGTGCCGCGCCGCCGGCATCCCGTCGCGCGTCGCGATGGGCGTCGTCTACGTCGGCGGCATCTTCGGCGGCCACGCGTGGACCGAGGTCTCGATCGACGGCAAGTGGTACGCGCTCGACGCGACGCTCGGCCGCGGCTCGGCCGACCCGACGCACGTGCGTCTCGGCGCCTCGAGCCTGAAGAACGGCGCGTTCGGCACGATGCTCACCGGCATCACGAGCGGCCTCGGCAACATGAACTTCCACCTCGTCGAAGGCACGCGCGCCGGCACGAAGATCCCCTTCGAGCGCCAGAAGGACAGCCTCGAGGTCGTGAACGGCCGAGTCGTCGATCGCATCGAGGGCGTGTCGTTCGCGCTGCCCGAGGGGTTCCGGCTCGAGGAGCTGCCGCCGCCCGTCGGCGGCGCGGACATCTTCCGCAAGAGCACGATCGCGAAGGTGAAGAGCGCCGCCGGCGTCGAGGCGCAAGTGACCCTGCGCGCCGTTCCGCCCGACTTCGACCCCGCGAAGTTCGGCGAGAAGGACGGGAAGTCGGTGCCGCGGAGGATCGCGGGGAAGGATGGATTCGTCGCGCGCGGTGAGCGCAACGTCGCGCGGGTCCTGATCGAGGACACGCTGTACGAGGTGGTGGTGAACGGCTCCGGCGACGACGACGGCCTCGAGGCGTTCGAGACGATCGTCGGCTCGCTGAAGTTCGACTGACGCGGCAGCCCGGATCCCGAGGCGGGCTGAAGCTCGCGGTTCTCCGGGTCTCCGGTCTCCCGTCTCGGTCCTCCGGGTCACCGGTCATCGGCGATCGGGCCCCGGTTGCCGGGGAACCCGGGCACCGGTCGACCGGTGCACCGGCCGACCGGCAACCGGGGCCCGCCCCCCGCGACCCGGCGACCAGGGGACCCGAGAAACCGTAACCCCGGAGTCCAACCGGTTCGCCGGGTCTCGTCCGCACACCCGCCCGCTTCGATTGCGGCGCGCCCACTCTCGGGGTCCGCGCGCAACTCCTACGCGGCGCCCCACCCTCCGCGCCCGCCCCCATCCCCCGCCGTTTCCCCCGTAACCCTTCGCTTCCGGCATCGACCTCCGTTCATCGCTCCGCATTTCGCGGTGCGCTCATCCTTCATCGTTCGATCCGGAGGTCCCGATGTTCTCTTTCATCCCACTCACCCTGCTCGCCGCTCTCCTCGCTTCGCCCGACTCCGGCGACGCCCCGGCCGCGAAGCCGGCCGTCGCCGCCAAGGGCTCTCCTTCCACGGCCGCAGCCCAACTCGAGCACGCGAAGCAGGCGCGACGCGCTTCGTTCAAGACGTCGGGCGAGGAGCGGCGCAAGATCCTCGAGTCGGTGATCGCCGAGTACCAGGTCGTGCTCGACCGCTTCGCGTCGGAGTTCGGCGCCTGCGCCGAGGCCGCGTTCCGCATCGGCGAGTTGAAGCGCTCGCTCGGCGACACTGCCGGTGCGAAAGACGCGTTCGAGAAGACGTCGAACATGGGCAAGCAGGCGCCGCGGTTCGCCGCGCGCGCGCTCGCCGAGCTCGGGCACCTCGCGCGGCGCACGGGCGACGATGCCGCGGCGAAGGCGATCTACCAGCGCGTGATGTCCGAGTACCCGAAGAACGACGTCGAGGGCGTGAAGGCGCTGACGTGGATCGGGAAGATCGAAGCGAAGCGCGGCAACGCGAAGGAAGCGCGCGAGATCTGGATGTCGCTCGCCGACAAGTTCCCCTCGCAGCCGATCGCCGCAGTGCGCGCGGCCGATCTCGCGGCGCTCGCCGCTCTCAAGAACGGCGATCGCTCCGACGCCGAGGCGATCGTCTCCGCGACGCAGGCGCGCTTCTCGTCCGACAACGAGGACCAGGCGTGGTGGTCGCCGGAGGTCGAGGAGGCGCTGAACCGCATGCGCGCTCCCGAGAAGCTCGCGGGCAACGGTTCGCGCGGCGCTTCCAAGTCCGCGCCGACCAAGTCGGACGACGACGGCGAGACCGACGCCGACGACGAGTCCGACGGCAGGTGAGCTGCGCGGGCGCGCATCGATCGCACGACTCCCGTTGCGACTCGCGCGTGGAACACCGCGATCGAGCGCCGCCCTCGCCCGGGAATATGCATGGGTTCCGGGATCCCCACGTCCTGCTACCATCCCGCCCGCTCTGGAAAAGGGGCGGATGGACCGGGGCGTGGGATCTCAGCATCCTTCGCTGTCGTGACGCGCGACGCGCTTCCGACCGATTCGATCGGACGGGAGCCGGCGCATCCGTCTTCGCACCCGGGCCGCGGCAGTTCCGCAGGGAGATCAGCCGTGACGAGAGGTTCACATCCCGATGGAAGGTGAAAAGCAGGTCTTCGGATCGATCCCGCGGGTGAAGGTGGCGCGCCTCCTCGACAACCTGAAGAAGGCGCTTGTCGACGTGGCGCAGATCGCAGAGCAGGAAGACGTCAACGTCGACGAGTTGCTCGAGCAGTGCCGCTACGTCGCGCGCATCGCGCGCCGTGTGCAGCGCAAGCTGATCGGGCCGCGCCCGATGCCGGCGCCGGGCAACGACGCGATGGGTGATCGACCGCCGCGTGCGCCGATGGAGCGCCGCGGTCCGCCGCGGAGCGGCGGCGGCGGCGGCGGCGGCGGTGGACGCGGCGGCCCGCGCCGATTCGGTGGCGGGGGCGGCGGCGGTGGCGGAGGTCGCGGTGGACGCGGTGGCGGGGGCGGTGGCGGTTACCGCAGTGGCGGCGGGTATCGCGACGGCGGCGGTGGCGGTGGCGGCGGGTACCGCGACGATCGCGGCGACCGTGGCGGCGGCTACCGCGACGACCGCGGCGACCGCGGCGGCGGATACCGCGACCGGTAGACGCCCCGCGGGCTTCTGCACGCGAGACCGGCAAGTGCGAAGAGAGCCGTGCATCCGCACCGGATGCACGGCTCCCTTCGTTTCAGCGCGCGCGCGCGTCCGGCGTCACTCGACGCCGGGGGCACCGATGCGGAAGTACTTGAAGCCGACCTCGGCGAGCGTCGCGGGGTTGTAGAGATTGCGACCGTCGAAGATGACGGGCGTCTTCATCATCCCCTTCATGCGCTCGAAGTCCGGGTTTCGGAACTCGTTCCACTCCGTCACCACGAACAGGCCGTCCGCGCCCTTCAGCACGTCATAGGCGTGAGCGTGGTACTGGATGCGGTCGCCGAGCACGCGCTTCGTCGTCTCGTTCGCCTCCGGGTCCATCGCGCGCACCGAAGCGCCGGCCTCGAGCAGCGCTTCGATCAGCACGATGGCCGACGCCTCGCGGACGTCGTCGGTCTTCGGCTTGAAGGCGAGCCCCCACACGCCGAACGTCTTGCCCTTCAGGTCGCCCTTGAAGAACTTCTTCGCCTTCTCGAACAGCACGCGCTTCTGCGAGGCGTTGACCTCCTCGACCGCTTCCATGATCTTGAAGCGGTAGCCGTTCTGCGCGGCCGTCGAGATGATCGCGCGCGAGTCCTTCGGGAAGCACGAGCCGCCGTAGCCGCAGCCCGGGAACAGGAAGGGCATGCCGATGCGCGAGTCATACCCGATGCCTTCGCGCACCTTCGTGACGTCGGCGGAGACGAGCTCGCAGATGCGCGACATCTCGTTCATGAAGGAGATGCGGGTCGCGAGCATCGCGTTCGCGGCGTACTTCGTCAGCTCGGCCGACGCGACGTCCATCACGATGACCGGGTTGCCGGTGCGGACGAACGGCGAGTACAGCTCCTTCATGATCTCGGCGACGCGCGGATCGTCGGTGCCGATTACGACGCGGTCCGGCTTCATGAAGTCGTCGATTGCGGCGCCTTCCTTCAAGAACTCGGGGTTCGACACCACGTTGAACGGGTGCGAGGTGACCTCCGAGATCGCGGCCGCGACCTTGCGCGCGGTGCCGACCGGCACGGTGCTCTTGTCGACGATGATCTTGTAACCGTTCATCGCCTTGCCGATCGACTTCGCCGCCGCGATGACGTGGCGGAGGTCGGCGCTGCCGTCCTCGCCGGGCGGAGTGCCGACCGCGATGAAGTTGATGAGCGAGTCCTTCACCGCCTGGTTGATGTCGGTCGTGAAGCTGAGGCGCTCTTCCTCGACGTTCTTCTTCACCAGCTCCTCGAGCCCCGGCTCATAGATCGGGATCTTCCCCTCGCGGAGCATGCGGATCTTGTTCTCGTCGACGTCGACGCAGACGACCGTATTGCCGCTCTCTGCGAAGCAGGTGCCGGCGACGAGGCCGACGTAACCGGTTCCAACGACCGCGATTCTCATTCATTCACTCCGAGAGCCCGGGTCCGACCGGGCATCCTGGCCGCGGGGGGTCCGCAGCCGACTCGATTCCGGGGCGGGAGAAAGACCGTCGACTTTACGGCACGGAAAGCTCAATCGGAAGCCGGGGCCTCCCGACTTGAGATCGGACTTTCAGGACGGCCGATTGGCGCGGGACGCGCGGGGGGCCCGACCGCGGAGCTCGCTTTCGACGCGGTGCAGGAAGGCGGAGACGTCGGTGACGATCCCCATCGCGTGGGCCGAGCCGCGGTCGAGGAGTTTCGTCACGACGCTCTGGTGGATGTCGACGCAGACGATCGAGACGCCGGACGAGGTCATGTTGCCCACGCCGATGCCGTGGAGCATCGACGCGAGGACGACGACGAGCCCCGCGCCACGCAACTGCTCCGCGTAGCGGCGCTGCGCCTCGATCA
>CAZOLL010000242.1:0-6665 GCA_964580365.1 uncultured Phycisphaeraceae bacterium | reverse complement strand
CTCACTGCCCGCGCTCCGGTGGCGTGAGCGGCAGGTTGTCGAGCAGGCGCACGCCGTCGACGCGCGCGGCGACGAGCAGGAGCGCGGGCCGGTCGAGCTGTGCGAGATCGGCGAGCGTCGCGCGGTCGACGAGCGCCGCGTAGTCCTCGCTCACCTCGGACTCCGCGCGCAATGACGTGCGCACGGCGCCGACGAGCTTCGCCGCATCGCGCTCGCCAGCGTCGGCGAGACGCAGCGCCTCGAACAGGCCGCGCGAGATCGAGCGCGCGCGCGCACGTCCGGCCGGAGAGAGGAAACGATTGCGGCTCGACATCGCGAGGCCGTCCGCCTCGCGCACCGTCGGTCGCACGTCGATCTCGAGCGGGAAGCACAGGTCGTCGACCATGCGCATCACCAGAGTCGCCTGCTGCGCGTCCTTCTGCCCGAAGACCGCGACGTGGGGGAGCACCACGTTGAACAGCTTCGCCACGACGGTGAGCACTCCGTCGAAGTGGCCGGGGCGCATCGCGCCTTCGAAGCGCGCGGCAAGCGCGGGGTTCGCAATCGTGGTCGTGAACCCCGGCGGGTACATCGCCGCGGGGGTCGGCGCGAAGATCACGTCGCACCCGACGCGCGCCAAGAGCGCGGCGTCGCCCGCGAGGTCGCGCGGGTAGCGCGCGAGGTCCTCCTTCGGGCCG
Source organism: uncultured Phycisphaeraceae bacterium (assembly GCA_964580365.1). Lineage (GTDB taxonomy): Bacteria > Planctomycetota > B15-G4 > B15-G4 > JADJEK01 > CAZBOK01. The sequence goes on along the minus strand of CAZOLL010000242.1, from coordinate 5,988 downwards.
AACTGCAGTGGGTTCACGAAGATCGAGACGACGCGGCGCGTGCAGCGCTCGCCGGCCGCGCGCACGAGCGCGAGGTGCCCTTCATGGAGCGCGCCCATCGTCGGGACGAAACCGATCGTCTCGCCTTTGGCGCGTGCGCGGCGCGACCACGCCGTCATCTCCGCGGGATCGGCGACGATCGGGATCGCGGCGCGGTCCATCTCAGGTCGGCTGGTTCTCGCCCTGCTGGCGGAGCAGCTCGGAGAGCGACTTGCCCGTCACGGGGTCGCGCAGGTGCGGCGCGATGGCGACCGCGGGCTCGAGCACGAAGCGCCGCTCGCGGAAGCGCGGGTGCGGCAGCGTCAGCTCCGCGGTCTCGCAGATCGCGCTGCCATGCATCACGAGGTCGAGGTCGAGCACGCGCGGCCCGTCCTTCACGACGCGCACGCGGCCGCGCTTCTTTTCGATCTCCATCAAGCGGCGCAGGAGCTCCACCGGCGGCAGCGACGTGTCGAGCACGACCGCGCCGTTCAGGAAGTCGTGCTGCGGCGGGCCGCCGACCGGGCGCGACTCGATGAACGGCGACACCTTCACGACGCGGGTGCGCGGGAGGGTCTTCAACTGCTCGACGGCGAACGAGAGGTGCGCCTCGCGGTCTCCGAGGTTCGAGCCGATGGCGACCAGCGCCGTCTCGCGCGTCAGATCGTCGTCCTCGTCGGGAGCGAAGATGCGGCGGCCCGTGATGCGCTCGGTCATCGCCATGAACGGGCCGGCGATCGCGTAGCCGCCGAAGCAGAGGAAGAAGACGGTCTCGTGCCACGCGGCCGCGAGCATCAAGAGCGTGAGGATCGCGACCAGGTGCACGAACGGCCGCCGCCCGCGCGCCCAGCGCGAGATGACGTGGACGTACTCCACGCGGCTGACCATCAACAGGCCGAGGAACGGCAGCGACGCGAGCCACGCCTTCATCAGCCACACGCGCGTGCCCGGCGTGACCTCGTACAAGGGCGAGCCGGGCTCGAGCAGGAGGAACGTCGTCGCGGCGACCACTCCGGCGGCGCCCGGCGAGGGGAGGCCGAAGAACTTCTCGTGCGCTTCCGGCTCCGGGTCGGTCTCGAGCGTGAAGCGCGCGAGGCGCAGCGCGGCGCAGATGACGTAGAGCACCGAGAGGAGCAGCACGAACTTCTGCTGATAGGGGACGGCCTGGTCCGCCATCGTGCGCTCGAACGCGACTTTCACGAGGAACGCCGGCGCGACGCCGAACGTGATGAGGTCGGTGAGCGAATCGAGCTGTGCGCCGAAGTCCGACGACACGTTCGCGAGGCGCGCGATCTTGCCGTCGAGCGCATCGAACACCATCGCGAGCAGGATCATCCACGCGGCGAACAGGAGGTTCGCCTGGAACTGGTCCGGATGCAGGAGTGCGTCACCGACCTTCGCGATCGCGAGGAACCCGCAGAACGTGTTCCCGAGGGTGCAGAGCGTGGGAAGGATCGCGACCGGTTTGACGCGCGGGGACATGGCGCCGAGTGTAGCGGTGCGAACGCACGCGGGGGCGATCCAGCACGTGCCGGAGCACGAGCGCGATCCCGCTCCGTCTCACCCCGTCCGCACGAGCACGTCCGCCGCCCCTCGGACCATCTGCTCCAACTTCACCGCCGGCTGGTACCTCGCACTCACCGCGACCCACAGCTCGGTGTAGCTCCCGAACTTGATCATCCCGATCCTCTGCCCGCGCTCGACGCGGTCGCCGACTTTCGCCGTGCACACGATCCTTCTCGCGATCAGTCCCGCGACCTGGCGCACGAGCACTCGCTCTCCGTCGTCGGTCTTGATGCCGATCGCGTTCGCTTCGTTCTCCGCGGCGCAGCGCGGGTCGCGCGCGTCGAGGAACTTGCCCGGCGTGTACTTCACGAACTCGACGGTGCCCGCGACCGGCGCGCGGTTCACGTGCACGTTGAACACCGAGAGGAAGATGCCGACGCAGAGCGACTTCTCCTTCACGTACTCGGGCTCGTCCTTCTCGAGCGCGACCACGACCTTGCCGTCGGCCGGCGAGACCATCAGCCCTTCGCCTTGCGGCACGGCGCGTTCCGGGTCGCGAAAGAACGAGAACACGAACACGCCGATCGCGACCAGCGGCACCGCGACGAGCCAGTGCACGCGCGTCGCCATCAGCGGCGCGATCAGGAGCGGCGGAACGCCGAACAACAGCAGTTCCCGGACTCCGAGCGGCGTGAGAGGGATGCGCATGTGAAGGCGGCGGATGCTAGGTTCGGGGCTCCCGATGGTCAACGCACGGACGTGACGAGGAGCCGCGAGACGTGAAACGGAAGCAGATCGACGAGCGCGACGGAGCGGTGCACCTCACGCGGCGCGTCGACTTCGCGGCCAGCCACCGGCTGCACAACCCGCGCTTCTCCGTCGCGCGGAACAAGAAGGTGTTCGGCCTGTGCTGGAACCCGCACGGCCACGGGCACAACTATGCGCTCGAGGTCACCGTCGTCGGCGTGCCGCACGCGGACACCGGAATGGTCATCAACCTGCGCGACCTGAAGCGGATCCTCGAGCGCGTCATCCTGAAGGACTGCGACCACAAGAACCTGAACGTGGACGTGTCGTGGCTCAAGGGCATCAACCCGACGGCCGAAAACCTGGCAATCGTCTTCTGGCGTCGGCTCGAACGCCGCGTGCGCCCGGGCCGGCTGTGGCGCGTGCGGTTGTTCGAGTCCGAGGACAACGTCGTCGAATACTTCGGACCCGACCGCGACTGACGCGTCGCGACCGCGCGCACGGCACATGGTCTTCAGCTCGACCGTTTTCCTGTTCCTGTTCCTGCCGGCGCTGCTGCTGGTCTACTTCGCGTCGCCGCGCATCCTGAAGAATCTCGTTCTGCTCGCGGCGAGCTTGTTCTTCTATGCCTGGGGCGAGGGCGCCTGGGTCCTGCTGATGATGAGTTCCATCGGCATGAACCACGTGCTCGGCGTGCTGTTGTCGCGCCACCCGCAGGGCAGCACGCCGGCGAAGCGGCTGTGCGGGCTGTCGGTCGTGCTGAACGTCGCGATGCTGGTCGCGTTCAAGTACGCGAACTTCCTGGTGGACAACCTGAACGTCGTGCTCGGAGCGCTCGGCGCCGGGACGATCGAACTTGCCCCGGTCCACCTGCCGATCGGTGTGTCGTTCTTCACGTTCCAGGCGATGTCCTACGTGATCGACGTCTATCGCGGCGAGGCGACGGCGCGGAAGAACCCGATCGACGTCGCGCTCTACATCGCGCTGTTCCCGCAGCTGATCGCCGGCCCGATCGTGCGCTTCCTCGACGTGGCCCAGCAGATCCGCTCGCGATCGGTGACGGTGGACGGGTTTGCGGCCGGCGTGCGCCGGTTCACGGTCGGGCTCGCCAAGAAGATGCTGATCGCCAACGTGGTCGCCGCGACGGTCGACGCGACGTTCGCGCTCGATGCCGGGCAGCTCAGCCCGGCGCTCGCGTGGCTCGGCATCGTCGCCTACGCGCTGCAGATCTACTTCGACTTCTCCGGCTACTCCGACATGGCGATCGGTCTGGGAAAGATGCTCGGCTTCGACTTCCGCGAGAACTTCCAGCACCCGTACGCCTCGCGCAGCATCACCGAGTTCTGGCGGCGCTGGCATATCTCGTTGTCGACGTGGTTCCGCGACTACCTGTACATCCCGCTCGGCGGAAACCGCGGCGGACCGCTCGCGACCTATCGCAACCTGCTGATCGTGTTCTTCCTCTGCGGCCTGTGGCACGGCGCGAGCTGGACCTTCGTGATCTGGGGACTCTTCCACGGCCTGTTCCTGGTGATCGAGCGCCGCGGCCTCGGCCGTGTCCTCGAGCGGTCGCCGGCGCTCGTGCGGCACGGCTACGTGCTGCTGGTCGTGCTGATCGGTTGGGTGTTCTTCCGGGCCGAATCGCTCGACTTCGCGCTGGCCTACTTGCGGGCATTGGCCGGGTCGGCGCCCGCGTCCGGCACGCTCGTCCTGACTTCGGCGGTGGTGAACCCGCTGTTCTGGACCTGCCTGGTGGCCGGCATCATCGGGTCGGCGCCGGTGGTGCCATGGCTGCTCGCGCGGATCGAGCGCGCCCGCGCCGCGACCGCTGCGCCGGCGCTGTTCGAGTTCTGGCACGGGGTGGCGTCGAGCCTGCTGTTGATCGCGCTCTTCGTCCTGTGCGCCGGCGCGCTCTCCGCCGGCACCCACAATCCGTTCATCTACTTCCGGTTCTGAAGTGACCGCAGCGGTCGCCGACAGGATCCGTTTCCGGTTCGCCGCGCTCACCGTCGCGTGGTTCGTGCTCGCGCTGTTCTTGCCGACCGTCGACAAGCTCGTGCGCATCGACCCGGCGCCGAAAGTCGACGAACTGCGCGCGTACGCCGGCTTTCCACACGCGTGGCTCCTGCGCGGCGGCGACGTGCGCGGGTGGACCACGCAGTTCGAGACGTGGTTCAACGACCACTTCGGCTTTCGCGACTCGCTGCTGCGCAGCGCCGCATGGCTGCGCACGATCGTGTTCCGCTCGGCGGGGCGCGAGGAAGTCGTGCTCGGCGACGACGACTGGCTGTTCTACGGCGGGCTGCCGCAGGGCAACTGCCGCGGCCTCGACCCGTGGACCGAGTGCGAGCTCGAGCGCTGGCGGTTCGGGATCGAAGGCTGGAACGACTACTGCGCTCTCCTCGGCGTGAAGCTCCTCGTCGCGTTGATCCCCGACAAGCAGGAGATCTACCCCGAGCGCCTGCCCCCGCGTGAGCGTCTGGTGGGAGAGGCGACGCGGACCGAGCAGCTCGTTCGCCACATGCGGGCCTCGGGTTCGCCGGTCGACCTGCTCGATCTCCGCGAGCCGCTGCGCGCGGCGCGTGCCGGCGGCGACGTGTTCCTGAAGGCCGACACGCACTGGAACCGGCGCGGCGCGCGCGCCGCGTACGACGCGCTGATCGAGCGCATCGCGCGCCGCTTCCCCGAGGTCGTCGCCGTGCCGGAGAGCGAGACGCGGTTCGCGCCGTTCCCGGACGGGGTCGGGGACCTCGCGCGCATGCTCTGCCTCGAGTCGCTCTCGAACGACGTGCCGGGCTCACTCGTCCCGCTCCAGCGCAAGTCCCGGGCGGGGGCGTACCCGCTCCTCCCCGAGGATCGAGCGCGATTCAAGCGCCCGGGGACACACTTCGCCGAGACGGGGGATGCATCGCTTCCGCGCGTGCTGATCTTCCGCGATTCGTTCACGACGCCGCTCGAGCCGCTGATCCCGGAGTCGTTCGAGCGGTGCGTCTTCGTGAGCGTCGTGAAGCCCGGACTGTCGGTTCCGTTCGAGCCGGACATCGTCCTGCGCGAGCGTCCCGACCTCGTCGTCGTGCTGTCGGTCGATCGATACCTCATGGGGCCGGTCCCCGAGCAGGTCGCGCGCATCGGCGGCGCGTTCGACGACGCAGCGTGCACCGCGCGCTTTCGCGTCGCGAGCACCGACTCGGTGACCAACGGCTTCGCCGGGATCACCGCGGCGAACCCGCCGGGGACGTTCGCGGTCGGCACGGTCGCGTCGCTGCACGCGGAGAAGGACGACCCGCGGTTCGTCGTTCCGTGCCTGAGCGACGCATCCGGCAAGCGCATCCGCGTCGACGTCGCGATCGAGGTCCCGGTCGCGTCGGTGCTCGAGGTGTTCGCGCGGACCGCGGGAGCCGAGAACTTCGACGGCGATCACCGGCAGACGGTCGCCACGCGCAAGGGATGGAACCTCGTGCGCGTGTACCTTCCGGCCGCCCAGGGCGTCGAAGCGCTGCGGATCGACCCGGGCCTCGGCGCCGGCGACTACCACGTGGCGCGCGTCGAAGTCGCGGTGGAGGACTGAGGGTGGCGACGGGCGAACGGACGCCGGCCGCGGTGCGCCGTGCGTTCGCCGCGGCGACCGTGTTCTGGTTCTGCGCCGCGCTGCTCTTGCCGTGGATCGACTCGGCATTTCACGTCGACCCGGCGCCGCCGGTGCAGGAGTATCGGGCG
>CAZOLL010000241.1:0-6673 GCA_964580365.1 uncultured Phycisphaeraceae bacterium | reverse complement strand
TTCTTGCCGGTCGGCACGTGGAGGAACTCGTTCGGGCCGTGCGCGTTGCTGTGCGGACCGAGCACGCCCGTGATGAGGAACTGCGCCTTCGGGAAGCGCTCGCCGAGCATGCCCATGAAGGGGATGGATCCGCCTTCGCCCATCATCATCGCGGGCTTGCCGAAGTACGCCTTCGATGCCTGCGCCATCGATCGCTCGAGCCACGGCGCGAACGGCGGCGCGTTCCAGCCGTCGCTGCCCTTCTCGCCGCGGAACGTGACCTTCGCGCCGTAGGGTGCGCTCTTCTCGATCGCCTTGCGCAGCGCGGCGCCGGCCTTTTTCGAATCGCCGGTCGGCGGCAGGCGGAGCGACAACTTGAACGACGTCGACGGACGCAGCACGTTGCCGGCGTTCTCGAGCGCCGGCATGCCGGCGGACCCGGTGATCGACAAGGTCGGCCGCCACGTGCGGTTGAGGATCTGTTGCGTCGTGTCGGTCACCATCGGCTTGGCGCCCTTCACGAACGGGAACTTGTTCCACACGGCCTTCCCGAGCACCTTCGCGACCGCCCGCGCCTGCGCCAGCCGGTCCTTCGGCACCGTGACGTGGAACTCCTTGATCTTGATCTTGCCCGTCTTCTCGTCCTCGATGCGCGAGAGGATCTGGCGCGCGATGCGGAACGACGACGGGACGATGCCCGACGCGTCGCCGGAGTGCACGCCCTCGTGAAGGATCTCGACGACGAGGTCGCCGCCGATCATCCCGCGCAAGGACGTGGTGCACCACAGTTGGTCGTAGTTGCCGCAGCCGGAGTCGAGGCAGACGACCAGGCTCGGCGTCCCGATCCGCGGCGCGAGGTGCTCGATGTAGGCCGGGAGGTCGTAGCTGCCGCTCTCCTCGCACGCCTCGATGAGGATCACGCAGCGCGCGTGCTTGCCGCCGCGCTCCTTCAGTGCGCGGATCGCCGTCAGCGACGCGAACGCCGAGTAGCCGTCGTCGGCGCCGCCGCGGCCGTACAGCCGGTCGTCCTTCATCACCGGCGTCCACGGGCCGAGGCCGTTCGCCCAGCCGACCATCTCCGGCTGCTTGTCGAGGTGTCCATAGAGGAGGACGGTGTCGCTGCCCTCGCCCGGCACCTCCATGTAGATGAGCGGCGTGCGCCCCTCGAGACGGATGACCTCGACGGTGAGCCCCTCGATCGGCTGCGAGCGGCACCAGCCCTCGATCAGCTTGACGGCGCGCTCCATGTGGCCGTGTTCGCGCCACTCCTTGTCGTAGAGCGGCGACTTGTTGGGGATGCGGATGTAGTCGTGGAGCGTCGGGACGATCGAGTCGTCCCAGGCCTTGCCGACGAAGGAGCAGGAGCCGTTCTTGTCGAGTGCCATGCGTGCGTTCCGTCGCGAGCGGAGAAAGCGCGCATGATAGCGGGGGGCTCTGACAACGCGATCAACGCGAACGCCGCGTCGGACCAGCGAGGGGGAGGCAGGCGGGGCGGGCCGAGGTCTTCATGGTTCGGTCTCCTTGGCGGAACTCGGGGGGGGCTTCGCTCGGGAAGCGAAGGACGGTTCCGCGGCGCGTGGGATTCGGCATGATTCCGACATGCCGACGACTCGAAACGGGACGCTGCCGTTCACGCGCTCGACGCAGTTCACGGTCGTGGTCCCGGACGCGCCCGCGCCGTCGTCGGGACATCCCGTGATCGTCGCGCTGCACGGAGCGCGGGAGGACGGCGCACGCCTGCGCGAGCGGCTGTCCCGCGTCGAGGCCGGTCCGTTCGCCGTGCTCTACCCGGACGCACCGTTCGCCGTGGAGGTGCGCGAGCCGCCGCCCGCGCGCATCGGCTTCGCGTGGTACCAGTACACCGGCGACGGCGAGCGCTTCGTGCGCGCGATGGAGGAGAGCGGCGCGCACCTCGATCGGCTGATCGGCGCCGCGAGCGCGGAGCACCGGCTCGATCCGTCGCGCGTGCTCCTGCTCGGCTACTCGCAGGGCGGATACCTCGCCGCGTACCACGCGCTGAAAAACGCGTCCCGCTTCCGCGCGCTCGTCGCGATCGCGTGCCGCGTCAAGGTCGAGGCGCTCGCGGAGGCGCTGCCGCGCGCGCGCGGCTTCCCGGTGCTGGTGATCCACGGCAGGAACGACGAGTTCGTGAAGTGGGAGGCGCAGGAGCGCGCGGTGGCGGAACTTGCGAATCGCGGTGTCGCGGTGGAAACGCACATGACCGATGGGGGCCACGGGTTGCGACCCGAGTTCGGAGACGTGGTGCTCGCGTTCGCCCGCCGGATCTTCGAGGGGCCGGGGCGCCACTAACGCGATCGTCACGCCCGCGGGTTCGGATTCCTCCTTTGGCTGGCGAGTCCGAGGAGAGTTCGACCGATGGCGAGATCGAGTCGATCGCTCGCGGTCCTGCTGCTCGTCGCGATCGGCGGCGTCGTGGGTTGGGCGTTCCGCGAAGCGTGGACGGATTGGCGGGACGGCGAAGACGGGTCGCACGACTCCGCGTCGCAGGACGACGCGGCGGACGAGCCGGAGCCCGAAGTCGCGGTCACGACGGCCGCGGCGACGGCCGGCAGCCTGCCGGTCACGATCGATGTCGTCGGCGAAGTGCGCGCGTCGCCCACCGCGCTGCGGCCCATCACCTCGCGCGCATCGGGCCGGATCGCCGAGGTCCTCGCGCGCCCCGGCGAGCGGGTCGCGTCCGGCGCCCCGCTCGTGCGGTTCGATCGCGCCCCGCTCGCGCTCGCCGTCGCGCGCGCACGAGCTTCCGCCGCCGCGGCGCACAACGCGCTCGCGGAGTTCGACCGGGGCGGACGCGACCAGCACGAAGCGGAGTTCGCATCGGCCGAGAACAAAGCGCGCGCACGGCTGTCGGTCGCCGAGGACCAGGTTGCGCGGCTCGCACCGCTCGCGAAGGACGGGCTCGTCTCGGAGGCGGCGCTCGTCACCGCGCGGGGCGAGATCGCCACCGCGAAAGCCGACCTCGACGCCGCGGCGCGCTCGCTCGCCGCGTGGCGCGCGTCGTCGTCCGAGCTCGGCCGGGCGACCCTCGCCGCCGCCGCCGGCGTCGCGGACGCGGAAGTCGCCGACGCGGAGGAGATTCTTCGTTCGGCCGACGTGACCGCGCCGACGAACGGGCAGCTCGTGGATCTGCGCGTGCACGCCGGCGATTCGTGCGACGCCGGCGCGGTGCTGGCCACGATCCTCCTTCCCGAAGGCCGCGTCGTCGCGTTCGACGTTCCACCCGGTTGCGCCCCGTCGATCGCGTGCGGCGCGCGCGCGCACGTGATGCGGCCCGATGGCCGCGCGATCGACGCGTGCGTCGCGTCGATCTCCACGCAAGCGGAGGCGGACACCGGACTCGTCGAGGTGATCGTCGACCCCGCGTCGCCCGACCCGACACTGATTCCCGGCGTGATCGTGCGCGGCGAGATCGAGGTGTCGCGCATCGATTCCGCAGTGCTGGTGCCGGAAGCGGCGCTGATCGCCGCGGGCGGCGCGGTGAACGTCGTGCGGAAGGACGAGCAAGGTCTCTCCCACGCCGTGCCCGTCGAGGTGCCCGGCCGGCACGGCGGGCTCGCGGCGGTGCGCGGCGCCGTCGCACCCGGCGACCGGGTCGTGACCGACGGCGGGTACAACCTGCCGGACGGGACGCATCTCACGGAGCGCGGCGAGTGAGCCTCGTCGCGCGGGCGTTCCCGCATCGGCGCGCGTTGTTCGTGCTGCTCGCGCTCCTCCTCGTCGCGGGAGGCGGCGCGGCGCTCACTTCGGCGCGCTCGATCTACCCGCGCATCACCTTCCCGCGCATCGCCATCATCGCCGAGGCGGGCGAGAGCCCGGTGCACGCGCTGACCGTCGAGCTGACGCGGCCGATCGAACAGGCGGTGAGCGCGGTTCCCGGTCTCCTGCGAGTGCGCAGCAAGACGGTGCGCGGCGCGGCGGAGCTGTCCCTCGACTTCGAGTCGGCCGCGGACATGACCGAGGCCCTCGCGCTGGTCCGCGCGCGCGTCGAGGAGCTGAAGCTGCCGGAGTCGATCCGCCTCACGATCGAACGGCAGACGCCCGCGCTGTTCCCCGTCATCAGCTTCAGCGTGATCCCGGGCGAGAAGGCGCGCGAAGACCCGATCGAGCGCGCGCGGCTCGCCGAGTGGGCGGAGATCGAGCTGCGCCCGCGGCTCGCGCGCCTCGAAGACGCGTTCTTCGTCACGGTGCAGAGCGGCGATGTGCGCGAGTGGACGTTCGTCGCCGACCCGGCGCGGCTCGCCGGTGCCGCGGTTTCCTGCTCGGCCATCGTCGACGCGATCGCCGCCGCCGGCGTGAGCGAGGCCGTCGCGCGCGCGCCGCGGGACGGGCTGCAGGTGCAGGTCCTCGTCGACGGACGGTTCACGGACGCGAGCCGTGTCCTCGGCGTCGCGGTCCCGCGCGGCGACGCGCCGCCGATCCTCCTGCGAGACCTCGGCACGATCGAGGAGTCGGTCGCGGACCGGACCGTCGTCGTCACGGGCGGCGGCGAGGACGGCGTCGTGGTGAGCGTCTTCTTGCGCGACGGCGGCAAGGTCACCGCACTGTCGGCCGGCGTGAACCGGATCCTCGCGGAGATGACGCCGCGCTTGCCGGACGGCGCGCGCATCGAGCCCGTGTATGACCAGGCGCAGCTCGTCGACGAGTCGATCCGCGGCGTCTTCGAGGCGATCGCGATCGGCGCGCTGCTCGCCAGCGCGGTGCTCCTCCTGTTCCTCGGCGACCCGCGCGTCGCGCTGGTTGCGGGCCTCGCGATCCCCGTCTCGGTGCTGATCACGCTCGCGACGTTCCCGATCACCGGCGAGTCGCTCAACCTGATGAGCCTCGGCGGGCTCGCGATCGCGATCGGGCTGATCATCGACGACGCGATCGTGGTGGTGGAGAGCGTCGCGCGCCGGCTCGCGGCGATCGCGCCGTCCGAGCGCACGCCGAAAACGACGTTCGCGGCGATCGCGGACGGCACGCGCGACGTGACCGGCGCGGTCGTCGGCTCGTCGCTCACGACCGTCGTCGTGTTCGTTCCGCTCGCGTTCCTCGAAGGCGTTGTGGGGCAGTTCTTCACGAGCCTGGCGCTCGCGCTCGGGATCAGCGTCGTCGCGTCGCTGCTCGTCGCGCTGGTGTGGGCGCCGCTCCTCTTGCTCGTGCCGGCTCTGCGCCCGCGGGCCGGCGCGCGCCGCATGGTCGAATCGCTCCAGTCGGCGATCGCCCGCGGCGTCGGCCGCTCGCTCGCCGCGCCCGGCGCCGTGCTCGCGGCTCTCTTCCTCGCGCTCGTCCTCGGTGCGCTTCCGTTGACGCGACTCGAGAACGGCTTCCTGCCCGAGATGGACGAGGGCGGCTTCGTGCTCGACTACCAGCTCCCGGTCGGCACGAGCCTCGAAGAGACCGACGCCGCCTGCCGGAGCATCGAGGAGGAGCTGAAGCAGACGCCCGAGATCCGTTCGTTCTCGCGCCGCACCGGCGCGGAGCTCGGCTTCTTCGCGACCGAGCAGTTCACCGGCGACTTCCTGGTCGGGCTCGTCCCGCGCGACGATCGCTCGCGCGACGTGTTCGCGATCCTCGACGACCTTCGCGGCCGCCTCGATTCCCATGTTCCGCAGGCGGAGGTCGAGTTCGTCCAGGTGATGGCCGACACGATCAACGACCTCGCCGGCAACCCGGACCCGATCGAGGTGAAGCTGTTCGGTTCGGACTACCGGCCGATGCAGCGCGCGGCGGATCGAGTCGCGGAGGTGATGGAGGAGATCCCCGGCGTCGTCGACGTGGAGAACCACGTGTCGTTCGGCAGCCCGGAGGCGCGCTGGACGATCGACTCCCCGGCCGCCGCGCGGCTCGGGCTGACGACGGCCGACGTCGCGCGTCAACTGCGGCTGCAGTCGCTCGGCGAAGTCGCGACGACGGTGCAGGAGGGCGACCGGCTGGTCGACCTGCGCGTGCGGTTCCCGCCCGCGTGGCGCCTCGACGGCGCGGCGGGTCACTCGGCGTTCCTCGCGCCCGCGCGCTCGGGGTGCAGGACGCCGGTGCCGCTCGCGGCAGTCGCGCGCGAGACCGACGTCGTCGCGGAGAACCAGCTCGAGCGCGAGAACCAGGTGCCGATGGTCCGCGTCACCGCGGGCGTCTCGGGCCGCGATCTCGGCTCCGTCGCGCGCGACGTGACGGAGCGCGCGCGGAAGATCGCGGACGAAGCGGGGCTGCGCGTCGAGGTCGGCGGCCAGGTCGAGAGCCAGGCGCGGGCGTTCACGAACCTGCTCGTCGTGTTCGGCGGCGCCGCGCTGCTCACGTTTCTCCTGCTCGTGGCGCAGTTCCGGTCGCTCGCGCTCGCCGCCGTGTTGTTCATCGCGCTCCCGTTCGGACAGGTCGGCGGCCTGCTCGCGCTCGACCTCGCCGGTGCGCAACTCGACGTCGCGTCCGGGATGGGGTTGATCCTCCTCGTCGGTCTCGTCGTGAAGAACGGCATCATCCTCATCGAGTCCGCGCAGCAGCTGCGACGCGCGGGGCGGTCGCAGGCCGACGCGATCGTCGAGGCGGTGCGCGTGCGCAGCCGGCCGGTCCTCATGACGACGCTCGCCTCGATCGCGGGGCTGCTCCCGCTCGCGCTCGGCGTCGGCGCGGGCGCGGCGCTGATGCGGCCGCTGGCGATCGCGGTGATCGGCGGGCTGGCGATCTCGACCGCGGTCAG
>CAZOLL010000240.1:0-6685 GCA_964580365.1 uncultured Phycisphaeraceae bacterium | reverse complement strand
GTCGGGTCGGTGATCGTCGGGTCCTTGTCCTTGCGCGTCTTCAGGGCGTCGAAGACTTCGTTGAGAAGATCGACCGCGACCTCCGGGCGGCGCTCGAATTCGAGCGCGGCGAGGCCGCGGTAGCCGAGCGAGCGGAGGTCGCGCGCGCGCCACTTGGCGAGGTGCGCATCGGCGGCCGCGAGGTATGCGGCGCGCTCTTCGGGACGCTCCTGCGCGCTCAGGAACTGGGATTCGAGCGCGTCCGCGAGGCGCGGCATCGGCGCGACGTCCGGCCCGCCGTCGGCGAGGATGCGCTCGCGGTCGACCTTCGCGAGCGAGTCGTAGGCGCGCAGCCGGCGCAGCACTTCCGCGAGCAGGTCGAGCGCCATCTTCCGCGTTCCCGCGTCGGTCGACGGACCGTTCAAGAGACTCTGCAGGTCTTCCTTCGCGCGCATGAGTCGCCCGAGTCGGATGTCGAGCGCGGCGCGGACGTTTGCCGCGAGGGAGAGCGGGATGCCGTTTTGGCGCAGATCGCCGAGCTGCCGGTCGGCCTCGCGCAACGCGGTCCATGCGCGCACGAGGTCCTGGTCGAGTTGCTCGCGCAGGCCCGACCCGGGCATCGGGTCGACCAGCAATGCACGCTCCTTCGAGCCGAGCGTCGGCGCGGCGAGGAACCGGTCGACGAGATCCTTCACCGCGAGCCGGTCCGGGTGGCTCGCGAACAGGCGCGCTTCGAGCTTGCCGCGCAACTGGTCGACCAGCAGGACGCGCATGCGCGCCGCGGTCGTGATGAACGCGACGTTCTTCGGGTTGCGCTCGATGGCGCCGTCGATCAGCGCGATCGCTTCCTCGGTCCGGTCGCGCTGCGAGAGCAGCTGCGCTTGGAACGTGAGGAACCGGTCGTTCTTGGGCGACAGCTCGAGCGCGGAGCCGCAGTCCTCGATCGCTCGGTCGGGCATGCCGAGACGCGACTCCGCGTCCGCACGCAGGAAGTACAGGTCGTAGTTCTTCGGATCGCGCTCGAGCGCGCTCGTCGCCGCGTCGATCGAGCCGGGGTAGTCGCCGAGTTCGAAGCGATCGCGCGCGATCCCCTCCCAATCCGTCGGATGGTTGCCGCGGTGGAGGATCCACGCGAGAAAGCCGACGCAAGCGACCCCGAACAGGAAGCTCTTGTGTCGGACGAGGATCGGCCGGCCCTTCTTGGCGGGCATGGCGCTGGTCATTCGGGATTCCGCCGGCGTCGCCCCGAGGACGCGGCGCGCGACTTCGGGGACGGCCGTCATTGTGCGGCTCCCGTGCGGGGTCTTCAACGACCTGTCGGGTCAGAGCGTGCGGCGGAAGAAGTTGACCATCGACACGTAGCGATCCGGGTCGTCGACGTCGCCGAGGTCGCCCGTCTCCGCGCGGCGCGGCATCATCGCTGTCGCCACTTCCGCCACGCGCTGCCCGGCCGGTGTGCCCCGCGAACGCAACAGGAAGACGGGGACGGTCACCTGCTTCAGCAGCGGCCGGGCGTCGAGGTCCTTCGAGTCGAGGCCGCAAACCATCGCGACGCCCATCACGGTGACGCGCGCCTGCAGCGCCACCAGAAACGCCGGCACGTTGAACGTCGACGTCAGCGAATCCTCCACGAACTCGGCGGCGTCCACCGCCGGGTCGGCCGCGACCACCGCGTCGATGCGGTCGTCCTTCGCCGCAGCGAGCAGGCAAGTCGTGCCCGCGTCACCGATGCCGAACACGCCGATGCGCGACGTGCCGGTCCAGTGCTCCTGAGTGATGCGGTCGATGAGCGACGAGACGTCGGCGGCCTCGCGACCGAACAGTCCGAGCAGGTCGCCGTCGCTCGAACCGTGCGCGCGACGATCGACCAGCACGACGTCGAAGCCGCCGCGCCACAATGCGTAGGCCGCGTCCATCGCGGCGATGCGCGTCTGATCGGCCCGATGCATCACGATGACGGTCGCCCACGAGTTGCCGCCGAAGACGCTTGCGGAGAGGTGGACGCGGTCGCTCAACGGGATGCGCACTTCGCGCGACGCGCCGAGGAACGTGATGTCCCATTCGGGGCGCATCGCGCCGCGCATGAGCTCGAGGTTCACCTTCTGGCGATCGGGGTGTGAGTAACACACTCCGCCGATGAAGAACGCCAAGGGAAACGAGACGATCCACGCGAATGCGGCGAACACGAGCAGCTTGCGCAGGAGCCCGAACATCGACAGACCTCTTCCTTCGAGGCGTTCCGAGGGCGACGTGCCCCCGTGGTCTGATCGACGCCGCTCGGGCGGCGACTTTATGCCGAATCGGCGCGCTCGGGCTCCCCGGCCAGAGCGCGGGCGGGGAGCGAGAGGCGGAACCGGAGCCCTTCCGCGATCGAGTCGACCTTCAGGTCGCCGCCGTGGGAGCGCGCGATGCCGAAGGCGCACGCGAGGCTGCGGCGCGCCTCGGGCCCGCCCTTGCCGCCCCAGGCCGGGATGAGGAGGCGCTGCGGCTTCGCGTCGGTCACCCCGCGGAGGTCGAGCTGCAGCTCCACGCGCTCGCCGTCACGCGAAAGCGCGGCCTCGATTGCCGCCGGCTGGGACGGCGCGAGCTTCGCGACCGCGCCGAACAGGTGGCGCAGCGCGTACTGCATCTGCTCGCGGTCGACGAAGAGCGACATCTCGCCGCCGGTGACGCGGACCAACACGTGCGTGAGCTCGCAGGCTCTCAGCGCGTCCTGCACCAGTCGGGTGAGGTCGACCCACGTGCGCGTCGGGCGGCGCACGCCGCTGAAGTACTCGAGCTCCTGGATCAGCTCGGCGATGCGGCGCGACTCGACTTCCATCGTGCGGTAGGCGTCGAGCGTCTCCGCGTCCTTCGACACCGGACCCTGGGTGTGCAGGAGGAGCTGCAGGAAGCCTCGGATCGTCGTGAGCGGGTTGTTCACCTCGTGCGCGAGGCCGCGGACGAAGACCGAAAGGAGGTCGAGGTCGGCGATGTTCGGCGCGGCGCCGTTGTGACGAGCGACGGGCTCGGGTGGGGGGACGGGAGCGGGAGGGGGAGCGGGAGCGTGCCCGTGCCCGGGAGCGGAATCGGATTCCGCGCGGCGCACGGGCGCTGCGGGAGGCGTGGAGGCGGCTGCGCTCGGGCGCGCGAGCAGGCCGTTCACCACGCGGCGGATTTCCTCGAGGCCGTACGGCTCTTCAAGGAGCGCATCGCCGCCTCCTGCGAGGAGCTTGCCCGCGAGGGCGCGCCGCGCGTGCTCGTACACGATCAGAACGCGGACGTCGGGCTCGGCGCGCCGGGCGCGACGGACGAGGCTGCCGAGCACGTAGGCCGGCGCGGGACGCACGCCCGAGGGCAGGTGGAAGACGATGAGCCGCGCGCCGGCGACGTCCGCCGACTCGGAGAAGAGGAGGTCGGAGCCGGGGATCGTGCGCACCTCGTCGCCGGGTGCGAGCGCCGCGAACAACGCCGGCAAGAGCGAGTCGCGCTCGGCAACGATCAACACGCGACCCATCGTTGCCTCCACGGCTCTCCGATCGGTGGCGCACTCACTCCGGACGTCTCGACGTCCTGCCCGGCGATCGGGCGGGGATCGGTCCGCTCGGCGCGGATGCTCGGTGAACTCAGGACCCAGGTGCGGCAGCACTCGCGGACTTCGACTTCGCGGCTCGGACTCGTGTCGCTCCGTCGCTCCGTCGCTACGGGGCTGCGGGGCTACGGGGCTACGGGGCGGCGCGAAAGGCGAGCAATCGGGCCTCGACCTTCTCGCGCGGGTCGATCCTCCGGTATCTTGACGGACCGGCGCGGCATCGGCAAGTCATGCTTCCCGCGCCGTCTGCGGATCCCGTGAGGTGCGAGCCGAGGGTCCGAGGGTCGCTCCCGGCGCGCGGTCGCTTCAAGTCGGCGGTCGAATCCCGCCGAAGCACCTGCGTTCGAGAGACGGAACCCGGCGACGACGAGCGACGAACACGCGTGCAAACCCCTGAAGTCACGATCCTGGCGCCGGTTTTCAACGAAGAGGACAACGTCGTCCCCTTGGTGCGCGCCACCCAAGCGGTGATGGGGCGGATCGGGCGGCCCTACGAGACCTTGATCGTCGACGACGGCAGCACCGACCGCACCGCGGAGCGGCTCGAGGAGCTGCAGGACGGCGAGCCCGCGCTTCGCGTCATCCGGCTGCGCCGCAACTTCGGCCAGACCGCGGCGCTCGCGGCGGGCTTCGACCACGCGCGCGGCCGCTACATCATCACGCTCGACGGCGATCTGCAGAACGACCCCGAGGACATCCCGACCGTGCTCGGCCTGCTCGAAGAGGGGTACGACCTCGTGTCCGGCTGGCGGCGCGACCGCAAGGACCGCTTCCTGTCGCGGCGGCTGCCCTCGAAGATCGCGAATGCTCTGCTCTCGGACCTCACCGGCGTGCGCGTGCACGACTTCGGCTGCACCTTGAAGGGCTACCGCGCGGCGTTCGTGAAGGCGCTGCCGGTCTACTCCGAGATGCACCGCTACATGCCGGCGCTCGCCGGCTCCGTCGGCGCGCGGATCACCGAGGTGGTGGTGCGCCACCACCCGCGCCGCGCCGGCACCTCGAAGTACGGCATCGGCCGCACGCTCCGCGTGCTCTACGACCTGCTCGCGTTGCGCGTGCTGACGCGGTTCGCCGCGCGGCCGTTGCACTGGTTCGGCGTCGGCTCGCTCCCCGTGTTCCTGCTCGCGTTCGCGATGCTGCCGCTCACCTTCGTCGATCATCGCACCGGCACGCTCGTCGAGTACTCGACTCTGATCTTCCCCGCGGTCGTCATCCTCCTCATGTACCTCGGAGTTCACTTCCTCATGGTCGGGCTGCTCGCGGAGCTCGCCGTGCACGTGATGCGCGGCAGCCCGAGCCACGTCGTGCGGCTCGACGACGCGGCGGGAGGGCGGCGATGACGACCGAGCCCCTTCCGGTGCAGACCGGCACGCAGGCGGCGCCAGACATCAGCGTCGTGATGTGCATCGGCGAGCACGTGCCCGAGCTGCGCACGACGCTCGAGCAGTTCCGCGCCGAGTTCGAGCGCCGCGGCAAGACCGCTGAGTTCGTCGTCGTGCTCGACGGCGTCTCGGACCAGGTGTACCAGGAGGCCTACGCCTCGCGCCCGCCGGGCGCGAACGTGCGGCTCGTGCGCTTGAACCATCCGTTCGGCGAGTCGATCGCCCAGCTCGCGGGTTTCCGCATCGCGCGCGGCGCCGTGATCATGACGATGCCGCCGTACACGCAGATCGAGCCGAGCGACGTCCAGCGCGTTCTCGACGCGCTCGACGACGGTCTCGACCTGGTCGCCGGCTTCCGCCATCCGCGCACCGACCCGCGCGTGAACCGCATGCAGTCGGCGCTGTTCAACCTCGTGATGCGCTCGTTCACCGGCGTGCCGCTGCACGACATGAACTGCCCGCTGCGCGCGATGAAGCGCAAGGTGGTCGAGGACGTGCACATCCAGGGCGACATGATGCGCTTCCTTCCGGTGCTCGCGCACCGCCACGGGTTCCGCGTCGGCGAAGTGCGCGTGCGCCACCTGAAGGAGCGTGGCTCGACCGGGTTCTTCGGCATCGGCGTCTACGCGCGGCGCTTCCTCGACGTGATCGCGCTGCTCTTCCTCTCGAAGTTCACGCGCGCACCGCTGCGCTTCTTCGGCATGGCGGGGATCATCTCGTTCCTCGTCGGCTTCCTCATCTGCTGCTGGCTGACGCTCGACTACCTCGCGTTCAGCGGCGAGCCGCTGCGCAACAAGGTGTCGCTCCTGCTCGGCGTCATGCTGATGGTGCTCGGCATGCAGGTGTTTTCGATCGGCCTCGTCGGCGAGATCATCATCTTCACGCAGGCGAAGAACCTGAAGGAGTACCGCCTGTACGAAGAGGCCGAAGAGGCCGCACGCACGCGGCGCCTGCGCGGGCGCGGCACGAACGGGAGCGGCGACGCCAAGTGAAGGGACGGTTCGCCGTCCTGGGCTGGATCGTCCTGCTCGCGGCGGCCGTCCGCGTCTCCTTCCTCTTCGCGTTCGCGATCGACGACGACGAGTACTACACGCTGCGCAACGCCGAGCACGTCGCGGCCGACTTCACTCCGGAAGCGGTGCGCGCCTACCCCGTCGCGTTCGTGCTGACGCGCGCGTGTCTCGAGCTGTTCGGACGCAACGACTTCGGGCTCCGCATCCTTCCGGTCGCGTGCGGCATCCTCGGCGTGTTCCTGCTCGCGCGCGTCGGTCGCTCGCTCGTGTCGGAGCGCGCGGCGCTCCTCGCGGCGCTGCTGGTCGCGGTGTGGCCGTGGCACCAGTACTTCAGCGGGCTCGCGCGGTACTACGCGCTCTTGTTCGTGTTCGCGACCGCGCTCCTGTGGTTCGCGGTCCGCCTCGTCGAGCGCTGGTCGGCAAAGGATGCCGTCGCGGCGGCGGCGTGCCTGGCGGTGCTCGGCCTCACGCACCCGACGGGACTGTTCGCGGGCGCGGCGCTCCTGCCGGTCGCCGTCGGCGACCGCGCGCGCTGGCGACGCGCGTGGAAGCCGACGCTCGCCGTGCTCGTGGCGCTGGCGGCGATCGTCGCGTTCACGCCGTTGCGCACGCCGATCGTGCGCGTGCTGACGGGCGCCGCGGGCCACGGCAACGACGCCGTGCGCTTCGGATACGGCTTCGTGCTCGCCGTCTCCCCGGCGGTCCTCCTGCTCGCGATGTTCGGCGCGGGCGAGCTCCTG
>CAZOLL010000239.1:4654-6704 GCA_964580365.1 uncultured Phycisphaeraceae bacterium | reverse complement strand
TGCGACATCGAGGACGGAAAGCCCGACGACGCGAAGCGCCGGCTCGCGAGCGTGATCGCCGCCGCGACGAAGGCCGCGGACGCCGGCGATCGCGGCGCGCCCGCCGACGTCGCGAAGTCCGAGGCGCGGCTCGGCGACCTCGCGGAGCAGGACGGCGACCTCGCGGGCGCGCGCAAGCGCTACGAGCGCTGCGTGCAGCTCGACCCGTCGGCGTACGAGGCGTGGTTCCGGCTCGCGAAGGTGCTCGACCGGCTCGGCGACGCGGGAGCTGCTGCGAGTGCGCGCGAGCAGGCGGAGCGCGCGCGCGCCGCGATGGATCGTGCCCGGAGGTCGCGTCCGTGAGCGTGCCGCGCACCTTCGTCGTGCTCGTCGCCGCGCTCGCCGCGCTCGTCCCGCTCGCGTGCGACCGGCGCGATGCGAGTTCGCCGCCGGCCGTGGCGCACGGCCCGCTCCACTTCACCGACGTCACCGCGAAGTCGGGCATCGACTTCACGCTCACGTCCGGACGCACTCCGTCGACTCAGATCCTCGAGGTGAAGGGCGGCGGACTCGCCGCGCTCGACTTCGACCAGGACGGCGACATCGACCTGTTCGCACCGAACGGCGCCACGCTCGACTCCCCCGGCAAGGGGCCGGGCTGCGCGCTGTTCCGGAACGAAGGCGGTCTGTCGTTCAAGAACGTCACGCGCGATGCCGGGCTCACGTTCGATCGCTGGGGCTACGGCTGCGCGGTCGCCGACTGCGACGGCGACGGAACGCAGGACGTCTACGTGTGCTGCTACGGGAAGAACGCGCTCCTGAAGAACCCGGGCGGACGCTTCGTCGAGGTGACCGACGCGGCCGGCGTCGGGTGCGAGGCGTGGAGCACCGCGGCCGCGTTCGGCGACGTCGACCAGGACGGCGACCTCGACCTCTACGTCGCGAACTACCTCGTCTTCGATGCGGCGAATCCGCCGCCAAAGGACGTGTTCCTCGGCGTGTCCGTCTTCGCGGGGCCGTCCGGCCTCCCGCCCGCGCCCGACGTGCTGTACCGGAATCGCGGCGATGGCACGTTCGAGGACTGGAGCGAGGGCAGCGGCATCCGGCGCGCGCGGCCGAGCTACGGACTCGGCGTCGTCATCCTCGACTTCGATCAGGACGGCGCGCAGGACGTGTTCGTCGGCAACGACTCGGTGCCGAACTTCCTATTCACGCGGCGCGCGGACGGCACGTTCGAAGACGTCGCGTCGCGCTCCGACCTCGCGACCGACGCGGACGGCCACGCGCACGCGACGATGGGCATCGCGGTCGGCGATGTCGACGGCGATCTGCGGCCCGACGTCTTCACCACGTCGTTCATGAACGACACCGACTCGCTGTACCTGAACCGCAGCGAGCCCGGCGCGCCCGCGTTCGTCGACCGCACGACGCAGTGGGGACTCGGTCAGGTGACGCGCCCGTTCCTTTCGTGGGCGTGCGCGTTTGCGGACTTCGATCACGACGCCGACGAGGACCTGATCGTCTTCAACGGGCACGTGTACCCCGAGGAGATCACCGCGCCGCACGGCTGGGATCACGAGCAGCGACCGGAGCTGTTCGCGCGCGACGAGAAGCGCTTCCGTCCCGTGTCGTCCGACGCCGGCGGCGCGTGGCTCGACGAGAAGCACTGCGATCGCGCCGCGTGCTTCACCGACCTCGACCAGGACGGCGACGTCGACGTCGTGGTCGGCGCGCTGAACGGGAAGATCCGCGTGCTCGAGAACGACGGCGCACGCGGCCCGTGGCTCGCGGTGCGGCTCGCCGATCGCCGTCCCGGCGCGAAGAACAAATACGGCCTCGGCGCGCGCGTCGAGCTCGTGACGCGCGGCGCGACACCGGAGCGGCAGGTGCGCTGGATCGCGAGCGGCGGGTCCTATCAGTCGGCCGTGCCGCCGGTCGCGCACTTCGGACTGCCCGCGAACGCGACCGACGTCGCGCTCGTCGTGCGCTGGCCCGACGGCCGCGAGCAGAAGGTCGAGAAGCCCGGCCGCGACCTTCTCGTGACGGTCGAGCGCGCGGACTGAAGCGGCGC
>CAZOLL010000239.1:0-4644 GCA_964580365.1 uncultured Phycisphaeraceae bacterium | reverse complement strand
AGTCAGCGCGACGCCGCGCGCGCGGGGAGGCGCCACGCGAGGACCGTCGCGTCCATCGAGCCGGACCAGAGCCGGCCGTCCGCGGAGAACGCGAGCGAGATCACCGGCGCGTCGTGGCCGGCGAGCGTGCCGGCCGGCGCGCCGGTCGCGGCGTCGAGCAGGCGCACGACGTTCTCGCCGTTCGACGCGGCGGCGATCGTCCGTCCATCGGGCGAAACGGCGACCGCCTGCACCCGGCCCGCCTTCAGCACGGGCGCGAGGACGATCTTCCCGCTCTCGACGTCGACGATGCGCACGCGCTCGTCGCCGCAGGCGAGCGCGACCTGCTTCGAGTCCGGAAAGAACGCGAGCGACGCGATCGGGTTCGCGATCGGCTCGCACGCCGGCCGCGCAGCGCCCGTGGCCGCGTCGAATCGCAACAGCTCGGACGTGCCGAGCACGATCGTCGCGCCGTCCGGCGACCAGGCCGCGCAGTGGACCATTCCGCGCAGCACGTGGATCGGGCGCGCGGCCTCGCCGCTCTCGAGATCGACGATCCGCGCGACGTTGTCCGTGCCGGCCACCACGACGCGCCGGCCGTCGGGCGCGAAGTCGATCGCGACGGAAGCGTTCGTCCCGTCGCCCGGCACGCGCGAGAACGTGCCGCCCGCGCGGTCGAGCGAGACGATGCCGCCGGCCTGGTCGACCGCGACGATGCGGTCGCTCGCGGCGGACCATCGCGCGCCGAGCACGAACCCGCCGCCCGTCTCCCCCGCTTTCTCGAGCGCGCCGGTCTTCGCATTCCAGACGCGCACCGTGCCGTCGAAGGACGCGGTCACGACGCGCGCTCCGTCTTTGCTCGGCGCGATCGCCGTCACGCCGCCGGCATGCCCCGGGGGCGCGGGGACCAACTCGCCGGTCTCGGCCGTGAAGATCCGGACGATCCCGTCGTTTCCTCCGGACGCGACGCGACCGCCGTCGGGCGAGAACGCGAGACCGTTCACCGAGCTCGCGTGCGCCGGGAACGCGTGGATGACCTGCACGCTCGCGGCGTCGAGCACCGCGACGCGTCGATCGGCGCCGCCGCTGGCCACGGTCTTGCCGTCGGCGGACACCACGATCGCGGTGACGAGTCCCTCGTGCGCCTTCGCGAGCCCGACCTGCGCGCCGCTTTCGACGTCGAATGCGCGCACGGAGCCGTCGACGCAACCGGACCAGAGCCGCGTGCCGTCGGGAGCGATCGCGATCGATTGCGGCCACGTCTCGGGCGTGCGCGACGACATCAGCACCTTGCCGGACTCGACCTCGAGCACGAGGTGCACGCCTTCCTTCGCACGGCCTTCGCTGCGGACGAAGCCGCCGACCGCGAGCCTTCGCGAGTCGGCGGAGAACGCGACGCGCGTGATGAAGTCGAGCGGCGGCTTCAGCGTGCCGAGCGGTTTGCCCTCCGCGTCGAAGCGGTCGATCTCGTTCGCGACGCGATCGAAACCGGCGATCGTGCCGTCAGGCGCGACGAACGGAGTCGGCGCGGCGATCGTGACGCGCCGGACGCTCTTCCCGCGCGGCTCCGCGAAGACGTCGAGCGCGGCGACGCCGCCTTCACGATCGGCGACGAACAGCGTGCGGCCGTCCGCGGAGAACGAGACGCGCGACGCCGCGGTCTTCGGCAATTCGATCGGCGGGAAGCCGTCCGCGCCGGACTCGGCGTCGAACAGGCGAACGCGGCGGTCTTGTCCGTTCGACGCGATCCACGCGCCGTCTTTGGACCACGCGAGGCCGAGCACCGGACCGGTGTGGCGGAACGCTCTCGAACCGAGCCGCAGCTCGGCGCCGTCCGGCAACGACTCGGCGCTCGCGATCGCGAGCGCCGCAAGCGCGGCGGCGCACGTGAACAGAGCGCGAACCGCGCGCGATGTCAGAGCCTGCGCAGGCCTACGCCCGCAACCGAGCTCTCCTCCGCTCCTCGTCGAGCGAAGCTCCGCGCCATCGCGCGGAGCTTCGGACTTGACCACTTGATGCAGCGCTGCGCGCTGCCGCGGCCTCGCGGCCGCGGGAGTTCCGACCTCTGAAATCACCGCACACTGCGACGAATCGGTCGGGTCGGAACTCAGTGGATGGCGCCCGTGAAGTTGCGCTGGAAGCGGCCGAAGTCGGCCATGTCGAGGTCGGCGTCGCCGTCGGTGTCGCCGACCGCTCCGGCGTCGTCGGGGGAGACCGCGCCGCCCGGCCCGGTCATCGCGAGGAACCAGAAGAAGTAGTCGAACTCGTCGCGGTCGTTGTCGCCCTGCATGTCGAGATCGGCGCGGCCGAGCGACATCAGGAACGCGAGCACCTGCGCGGCGCCCGCCGGATTGTTCGCCTTCAACGTGTTGTAGGCCGTGCGCGAGGCCGAGCCTTCGCCGTCGTGCCACGAGATCGCGGACTCGAGGTTCTGCTCCGCGGTGCCGCCCGTGGCGCGGCCGTCGTGCAGGAGCACGAGCGGCGCGCGGTGGGAGACGCCCCACAACGCGGCGGTCTTCATCTCGCGCTCGGTCGCGATGCCGTCGACGATGCCGTCGCCGAGCGCGCCCATGTCATGCAGCATGAAGTCGGTGTACGGCTTGATGCTCTTGCCGGAGAGCGCGGCTTCGGGCTGCGCGGTCGTGACGTAGGCGTTCGCGATGTGACAGTCGGCGCAGCCGATCGAGATGAACAGCGCCTCGCCGGTCATGCCGGACTTCGGCGCCTGCGGCGGCTCTGCGAGGAAGCGCTGGTAGTCGTCCATGCGGTCGATCAGGTCGAAGCCCTGAGCGTCCGGGCCGTCCTCAGGATCCGCGACGACGTCGCACGCGGCGAGCTTGACGAGGTCGCCGTTCGGCGCGTTCTCGGTGGGCACGAGGCGGTTCGTGAGACCCATCTCGTTCAGCGACGCGTCGCCGGAGAAGGAGAGCATCGTCGCGACGCCGGCCTTCCAGCCGAACTTCGCCACCTTGAGCGGGCCGCCTTCGAGCGGCTGCACGATGCGCGCGATGCCCGACACGTTCGCGGACGGCGGCGAGTTCTGCAGCGCGAGGATGTCGGCGTCGTCGACGGCCTGCGCGAGGCCGGCGCCGAACGTCTGCGGCGTGACGCGGAACGCGGTCACGTCGGCCTGCGGCGGGACGATCTCGGCGCACGTCGGGCTGATCGAGCTCTCCTGCAAGAGCGAGCCGCCGAGGCTCGCGAGCGGATCGAACGGCGAGCCGCCGGTCGCCGCCTTGCCGAAGCGCGTGACGAAGCGGCCGGAGAAGCCGCCGCCTTCGGGCTGCGCGTGGCAGTTGACGCAGCTCTGGTCGTTGAACACCGGGCCGGCGCCGGCCGGGCCGCTCAGGATCAGGTTGAACGCGAGGCGTCCCTTCACGAAGCGGTCGAGCTGCGCGGCGTTCAGGCCGTCGGCGGGCTCGCCGATCAGGGGCTGCACTTCGCCGGCGCGCGCGACCGGGGAGGCGAGCGCGGCGAGAACCGAGAGCCGGACGATCATGCGATGTGAGTTCATGGATGTGCGGCTCATGGGTCGAGCGTCACCGAGACGGCTTCGCTGGTGAACGTGAATGGAGTGAGGAGGAACGCGTGGTGGGCCGTGAGCCCGACGAGCGAGGGGCTCAGGCCGGACGGCAGGTGGAACACCGCCGTCGCCTGTCCGTTGGGATCGAGCGTGCCGACGCCGTTCGTCACGATGCGGTTGGTCGGGAAGCTCGCGAGGTAGGTCATGTAGTTGTCGGGGTTCAGCGGCAGGTTGACGCCGGGCGCGAGGTTGAGGCCGGGGACGGTGCCGCCGAGCGAGCCGAGGACCCAGTAGTGCCGGGTCGCGTGCGGCAGACCGGCGTTCAGGTTGAGCGTCTGCGTGCCGGCGGTCGAGATCGACACGCTGGTGGTCGGCGAGCTGAGCGCGGAGACCTTCACGGTGAGGTTCGTGATCGTGCCGGCGCCGGCCTGGTCGCAGTGCCAGAACGGGACGCCGGTCTCGCCCTGGCGGATCACGTTCGCGTCGAGGTTCGTGATCTTCAGCGTGAACGTGCCGACCTTGAGCGGCGCGGTCAGCGTGCCGGTCACGAGGACCTGCGGCGTGCCCGGCTTCGCGATCGCGGTGATGACGACGCCCGTCGGCGCGGCGGCGAACACGTTGTTGATCGTGTTCTGCGCGCCGCCGACCTGGATCAGCTTGCCGCCGCCGACCGTGCCGCCGAAACCGGCCGGGTTGGTGAGCCCGAGGGGACGCGCGAAGTTCGTCATCGGCGCCGCGGCCGGCGCGCTCGCTTGGACGAGCGGGCCGCCGTCGAACTCGAGGTCGCACCGGAAGTAGGCGAGGCCGTCGTTCGCCGCGTCGGACAGCTCGCCGACGAGTTGGTAGTTGACGGTGGCGCCGGGCGCGACCGTGACCGTCGACGTCGCGCCGGAGCGCGCCGTGACGTTCAGGTCGGACGCCCGCGCGATCACCGGGACCAGCGACGCGATCGTCGTGGCCGCGAGGATGGGCAGGAGTTTCATCGGGAAGAACCTCATCGAGACGCGCCGCGATGTGGCCGCGTCGGGTCTCTCGTCGTCGGGGAAAGATACCTCGGGGTCGGACACACGGTTGAAAACAGGATGGGAAAGCGCGCCACCTTCGCGGCGCGCCCGACCGCCTCGATCAGGGCGCGAAATCGA
>CAZOLL010000238.1:0-6707 GCA_964580365.1 uncultured Phycisphaeraceae bacterium | reverse complement strand
CGCCGACATCCACCCCTTGTGCTCGATCTTGATCACGAGCGACTTCTGGAAGCGGATCGGGTCGACGACGTGCCATCGGTATGCACAGAAGAGGATGCCGACTTCGCCCCACGCGCCGGTGAGGATCGGCGTGCCGTAGTAGGGGAACTGGTCCTCGTCGAGCCCCCATGCATTGAGGAAGTAGTCCTCGGTGCCGGTGCCGCGGATCGAAGGCTCGGTCTCGCCGTCGATGAAGCAGGTCTCGTCGCCTTCGCCGAACCACTCGGGACTGCGCGTGCGCACGGACATCACCGTGCCGACGTACTGGCCCGGCCCCGCGTCGGGCCCAGTGTCGAGGATCACGTAGTCGCCGCCGAGCGCGGTCGGGTACTCGTTGCGCCATCGCGCGTGGAAGTACGGGCGGTCCGGCGCGACCGGCTCTGCGGTCCAATCGACGTTCCAGTACAGCGCGGCGAGGTCCTTCGAGCTCTGGTTCTCGATCTCGATGCGCGCGTGACTGCGAAACGGCATCACCCAGAAACAGTTGTACGCGTCGCCGCCTTCGACCTGCACCGGCAGCGAGCGCACTTCGGCGCGTTGTCCGAAACCCGCCGCGAAGAAGTCGCCGAACGGCGTCTCGACCGCGGGCGTCTTCGAGTCGTCCCAGAAGATGCGCAGCACGATCTCCGACGGATCGGCGGCGCCGTCCTTCGCGAGCCAGCCGGGAGACTTCTCGGCGAACGTGACCCAGATGTGGCGGACCACGCCGGGCCCCGCGAGGTCGGCAAGCACGATCGTGTCGCCGGGCTTCACCCAGCGGTTGTCGCGGTTTGTCTTCGGATCGGATGGCGACGACGTCGCGCGGCGCGCGCGACCGGGCGCGGCGATGGAGAGGTCTTCGAGATCGCCCGCGGACGCGAGCGACGAGGTGACGGAGAGGGCGAGAAGGATTGCGAAGCGCGGCGACATGAATTCTCCCGAGGACCGAACTGCCGGGGTGCGCGATCGAAGTCGACCGATATCATGCCGCCGCGATGGCGAAACGGAGCGGATCGAAGCTCACGGGGCGCGTGCGACGCGTTCTCGTGCGGACCCGGCGTTCGATCCGCCGTGCATGGCGCACGTTCAGCGGCGCGAAGCGGAGGGAGCTGGCGGAGCGCGTGCGCCGCGCGATGGAGTGCCGCGATTCCGAGCACATCGAGAAGGTGGCCGACGCCGGCGCGATCGTCGAAGTGAACGGCCTCACCTGCCAGGTCATGCACAACGGCGTGCGCGTCGTCGCCGGCGCGTACCTCGGCGACGCCATGATCTCGATCATCCGCCAACTGCGCGGCCACCACGAGCCGCAGCAGGAGAAGGTCTTCGACCACGTGATGAAGCACCTCGCGAACGCGCGCGAGGACGCGGTGATGATCGAGGCAGGCTCCTACTGGTCGTACTACTCGCTCTGGTTCCGCGCGGGTCACCCGCGGCGGCGCAACTTCATGATCGAGCCCGTGACGTGGAAGCGGCAGGTCGGCGAGCGGAACTTCGCGCTGAACGGCTTCCAGGCCGACTTCACCGCGGCGTTCCTCGGGCGGAAGAGCAAAAAGAAGAAGTCGCTCCGCGTGCGCGGCGAGGAGCACTCGGCGCCGGTGTGGTCGCTGCCGGACTACATGGCGGCGAAGGGCATCGACTTCGTCGAGGTGCTGCACGCCGACGTGCAGGGCGCGGAGCTCGGCGTCCTCGACGGCGCCGCACGTCTGCTCGACGAGGGCAAGATCGGCTACCTCATCATCTCGACCCACGCGCCGCGCTACAGCGTGACGCACGCCGACACGCACGAGGCGACCATCGAGCGGCTCGTGAAGCACGGGTACGAGATCGCGGTCGAGCACACGCCGGATCAGAGCTTCACGCTCGACGGACTCGTCTGCGCCCGCGGCCCGCGCGTCCCGCCGCTCTCGCCCATCGCGATCTCGCGCCGCCGCGCCTGATCGCCCCGTGCCGGGCGCGTCTCGCTAGACTGCGCCGAATGCGCGATCCCTACGCACCCACCGCGGCGGACAAGTTCTCCTTCGGGCTCTGGACGGTCGGCAACCCCGGCCGCGATCCGTTCGGTGAGCCGGTGCGCGAGAAGCTCGACCCGTGCGACCTCGTCCGCGGCCTCGCGAAGACCGGCGCGTGGGGCGTCAACCTGCACGACAACGACCTCGTCCCGTTCGGCGCCACGCTCGCCGAGCGCGACCGCATCGTCCGCGAGTTCAAGAAGACGCTCGCCGAGACCGGCGTCGTCGTGCCGATGGCGACGACCAACCTCTTCTCGCACCCGGTGTTCAAGGACGGCGCGTTCACGAGCAACGACCCGAAGGTGCGCGCGTTCGCGCTGCAGAAGACGATGCGCTCGATCGAGCTCGGCGTCGAGCTGGGCGCGAAGATCTACGTGTTCTGGGGCGGCCGCGAAGGCAGCGAGGCCGACGCCTGCCGCGACCCGCGCGACGCGATCCGCCGCATGCGCGACGCGATGAACTTCCTCACCGGGTTCGTGAAGGACCGAAAGTACGACCTGAAGTTCGCGCTCGAAGCGAAGCCGAACGAGCCGAGGAGCGACATCTACTGTCCGACGACGGGGCACATGCTCCACTTCATCTCGACGCTCGACGACGCGGACATGGTCGGCGTGAATCCCGAAGTCGCGCACGAGAACATGGCCGGCCTCTCGTTCGTCCACGCGGTCGCGCAATCGATGGAGGCCGGCAAGCTGTTCCACATCGATCTCAACGCGCAGAAGATCGGCCGCTACGACCAGGACCTGCGCTTCGGCTCCGAGGACGTGAAGCAGGCGTTCCTCCTCGTGCGCCTGCTCGAGGGGACGATGGGAACGGCGAGGTATGAGGGCCCGCGGCACTTCGACTCGCACGCGTACCGCACCGAGGACCAGGACGGCGTGTGGGACTTCGCGCGCGGCTCGATGCGCACCTACCTCATCCTGAAAGCGCGCGCGAAAGCGTTCGACGCCGACCCCGAGGTGAAGCAGTTGATCGCCGAGGTGAAGGACGGGGCCGAGCTGCTCGGCCCGTACACGAAGGAGCGCGCCGCGAAGCTCGCGAACACCGACCTGCGCCCCGATGACGTCGCGAAGCGCGGCCTGAAGTGGGAGCGGCTCGACCAGCTGCTGATGGAGCATCTGCTCGGGGCGCGCGAGCGGTGACCGACGCGTCCGGCCGAATCTTCCTCGGCCTCGACGTCGGCACGCAGAGCACGAAGGCGCTGCTCGTCGACGTCGATCGAGGGAAAGTCGTCGGCCGCGGCGGCTGCGCCTACCCGCTGATCCCGGACCTCGCGCCCGGCGCGGCGGAGCAGCACGCGGACACGTGGATCGAAGCGACGCGCATCGCGATCCGAGAAGCTCTCGCGAACGCGCGCGTCGAGCCGGCGCGCGTCGCGGCGATCGGCGTGTCGGGACAGCAGCACGGTTTCGTCGCGCTCGACGACCGCGAAGTCGTGATCCGCGCCGCGAAGCTCTGGTGCGACGTGGAGACCGCGCCGGAAGCGCGCGAGCTGACCGCGTCGCTCGGCCGTCTCGTTCCCGCCGGATACACGGCGTCGAAGATCCTCTGGTTGAAGCGTCACGAGCCGGAGTCGTTCGCCCGGCTCGCGACCGTCCTGCTCCCGCACGACTCGATCAACTTCCGCATGACCGGCCGGCGCCCGATGGAGGCGGGCGATGCGTCGGGCACCGGACTCTTCGACGCCGCGCGGCGCGAGTTCGACCTCATCGCGGCGCGCCGCGTCGACCACCTCCTGCCCGCGATGCTGCCGCCGATCCTCGCGCCGAACGAGATCGCCGGCACGCTGCTCGCTGATGCGGCCGAGTACTTCGGACTCCCCGCGGGCATCCCGATCTCGTGCGGCGGCGGCGACAACATGATGGCCGCGATCGGAGCGGGCGCGACGCGCCCCGGCGTCGTCGTCGCGAGCCTCGGCACGTCGGGCACGGTTTTCACCTACAGCGATCGGCCGCTCTTCGACCCGGATGGTCTCGTCGCGCCGTTCTGCGATTCGACCGGCGGCTGGCTGCCGCTCGTTTGCGTGATGAACGCGACGAACGTGACCGAGGAAGTGCGCGCCGCGTTCTCCGGCTCGAACGAGCTCGACCTCGCCGCGCTGACCAAGGCCGCGGAGCAGGTGCCGATCGGCTCGGACGGCGTGACCCTCCTTCCTTATTTGCAGGGCGAGCGCGTGCCCGACCTCCCCGACGCGACCGCCGCGATCGTCGGACTGCGGCCGGGCAAGCTGCGCGCGGGCGTCCTGTTCCGCGCCGCGCTCGAGGGCGTGAGCCTGAACCTCGCGTGGGGCGTCGAGCGCATGCGCGCGCTCGGCGTGCGCGTCGAGTCGCTGCGCCTCGTCGGCGGCGGCGCGAAGAACGCCCTGTGGCGCCGAATCCTCGCCGACGTGATGGGAGTGCCGGTGGTGATGCTCGACGAGCCGGAGTCCGCCGCGCTCGGCGCCGCGCTGCAAGCCGCGGCCGCGTGGCGGCGCGAGCGCGGAGAGAAGACGAGCGTCGACGACGTCGCGCAGGCGTTCGTGCAGCCGAGCGGAAAGACGGTCGAGCCGAATCCGGACGGAGTGCGGAGGTACCGCGAGCTGGCGCGGACGTTTCGCGCGGAGGCGAGGAGGATCTTTCACGCGCCGGCGCTGCATCGGGTGGCGGCGCCGGGAGTCGCGGAGAATCCGAGGCAGAGGAGGTTGTTTCCGGAGGCGTGAGGGGGACGGGAGCGGGATCGTTTACGTGCTGGTGCTCGTGCTCGTTTTCGTGCTCGGAATCGTGCGCGTGCTCGCGAGCGCGAACGTGCTCGTGCTGGGGGACGTTTTCGCGCTCGCGCTCGACGTCGCGTACGTGCGAAGCGCGCCGCGCGAGCACCTCGTCGAGTACGTACACGAGCACGGCCGCGAGCACGTAAACGCTTGCGCTCGCGAGCACGCGCACGATTCCGAGCGCGAGCACGATTCCGAGCACGAGCACCAGCACGTTCGCGAGCCCGATCACGAGCACGCCCCCCTTCCGGTCCTTCGCGCAACTTGATGCAAGCGCACCCCGCTCCACCCTTGTAGTCTCCCCCCGCCGCGACCGCGCCTTGGAGAGAGACCGGTCGATGAACGAGTCCACTTCGTCCCCGCCGCTTCCCGCGCCTGCGCCCGCACGATCCTCGGCGATCGACCTGCTTCGCGGCACGGTGATGATCCTGATGGCGATCGATCACGTGCGCGTCTTCGCGGGCGTCCCGGCCGGCGGAGCGGATGCGGGCACCTTCTTTACGCGCTGGGTCACGCACTTCTGCGCGCCGGTGTTCGTCTTCCTCGCCGGGACGAGCGCGTTCCTCTCGCGTGAGAAGCACGCTTCGCTCCCGCGCCACCTGCTCGTGCGCGGACTCTGGCTCGTGCTGCTCGAGCTGACGTTCTTCCGCCTCGCGTGGACGTTCAATGTCGACTACGCGCACTACCTGCTCGCCGGAGTGATCTGGGCGATCGGCTGGTCGATGGTGCTGCTCGCGCTGCTCGTGCGGTTCTTGCCCGCGGTGAGCGTCGGCGTGATCGGCGTCGTCATCTGCGCGACGCACAACCTTCTCGATTCCCGCATCGGCGACTTCGTCCAGTGGGCGAACGAGTCTTCGTTCGGCTGGCTCGGGAAGCTCGGCTACCTCGCGTTTTTCGCGAACGACGTGACATTCGGCGCCGGCGGACCGCATCTCGTCGTCCTCTACTCGATCGTGCCGTGGGTCGGCGTGATGGCGGCCGGCTACGGGTTCGGCGTCGTGCTGAGGATGGAGACGCAGCGAAGGAACCGCGTCTGCGTCGCGCTCGGCCTCGGGATGACCGCGGGCTTCCTCGTGCTGCGCGGCTTCGACGTCTACGGCGACCCTTCGCGCTGGAACTCCACGCCGCCGTCGGGCCGCCGCGGCCCGCCGCTCCCGCCCGCGCTGTTCCGCTTCCTCAATCCGAGCAAGTACCCGGCGTCGCTGCAGTTCTTGTTGATGACGCTCGGGCCGTCCATCGCGCTGATCCCGCTGCTCGACCGCGCGCGCGGGGCGGTCGCGAGCTTCGTGACGACGTTCGGGCGCTCGGCGTTCTTCTTCTACCTGCTCCACATTCCGCTGATCCACCTGCTCGCGATCGTCGCGGTGCGGCTGCGCGACGGCGCTGTGTCGCCGTGGCTGTTCGAGAACCATCCGATGGGCAACGGTCCGCCGCCCGCCGGCTACACGTGGAGCCTGCCGCTCCTCTACCTCGTGTGGGCGATCGCGATCGTGCTCCTGTGGCCCGCGTGCCGCTGGTACGTCGCGAAGAAGAAGGCCTCGCGGTCGCGCTGGTTCTCGTTCGTCTGACGTCGGGCTTCCTCGCATCCGCGGCTCGGCGCGCGTGAACGCGAACGCCTTCCGCGCGCGGACCTCTACCCTCTGCGGCCCCGTGGAGTCCTTCCGCCAACTCGGCCGTCTGCCGCGCGACCTGTGGGTCATCTGCGCCTGCATCCTCGTCAACCGGTGCGGGCAGATGGCGCTGCCGTTCCTCATGCTGTACCTGACGACCGTGCGCGGGATGGCGCCGTCGCAGGCGGGCGACGTGTTCATCGCGTACGGCATCGCGTCGCTCGCCATGGCGCCGATCGCGGGGCGCCTCTCCGACCGGTTCGGCGCCGCGCGGATCATGTGTGCGTCGCAGGCGACGACCGCCGTCGCTCTCTTCACGAT
>CAZOLL010000237.1:1802-6717 GCA_964580365.1 uncultured Phycisphaeraceae bacterium | reverse complement strand
AGCATCGCCGCGATCGTCGGGCTTCCGGCGCTGTACACACGCTTCGCCGGCGCGGCTCGCACAACGTCAACGCCGCGGCCGCAACTCCCGTCGCATCGCGCTCGGCGCGCGGCCGAGTCGCGCTCGGAAAGTGTCGGTCAGGTGCGCGTGACTCGCGAAGCCGGAGTCGAGCGCGACCGCGGTGAGGTTCTGCTCGCCTCCGGCGATGCGTTCGACCGCGTGACGCAGGCGCAGCTCGACGAGCGTGTCGTGGATCGTCCGGCCGGTGATCGCGGCGAACGCGCGGCAGAGCTGGAAGCGCGACAGGCCGGACGCGTGCGCGACCTCCTCGAGCCCGAGCCGCTGCGCGAACCGCTCGACGAGGACCGACTGCGCGCGCAGCACCGCGCGCCGCGCGAACCGACTCGGCTCCTTCGCGCGCGGCGACGACCCCGCGAGCGCGTCGAGCGCGCCGTCGATCGCGCGGACCAGCGCTTCCTCGACGGCGAGCGGATCGGCCGCCGCTCGCGCGAGGCCGAGCGCGCGGCGCTGGAGCACGAACAGCGCGGCCGGAACCGGAACGCTCGCCCTCGCGAACGGGACGCTCGCGAGCGGCCGGCGGCGCTCGGCGGCGATCTCGTGCAGCACTTCGACGTCGACGCGCAGCGTGGTGCCGGCGTTCGCGTCCCCCGCGGGATGGTCGATCGCGACCTCCTCGCCCGGGTTGAACAGCGCGACGCGGGTCGCGTCGACGTGCGTCTCCTCCCGCGCTCCCGCGAGCGCGCGGCGCACGAAGCCGCCGGCGCGCATGAACTCGAACACCGCGGTCGTCGGCTCGACCACGGCGCGGTCCGCGTGCGCGTCGCGGCGCCACGCGGTCTCGAGCAGCGTGATCCCGTTCTGCTCGAAGCGCCGTTCCGTGTCGATTCGATGCATGACTCGCTCTCGTCCCGCGCCGCGCGCACGATTCCGGAAGCCGCGCTCCACGGGGCGCCCTACGGTAGCCGACGCCGCGTCGCAGTCCGGTCCACTTCGAGAGTCCGCATGTCCTCTGAACCCGTCGCGCCCTCGCTTCTCGCCTCCGTCGTGATCCTCCTCGCTGCGGCGCTCCCACCGAGCGCGTCCGCCGGTGACGCCGAGCTCGCGGGCGAATGGGCGGGCTGGGGATACGAAGACGGCAGCGACTTCCCGCTGCGCGCGACGATCTTCGCAGCCGACGGAGCGACGCCCGCGCGCGTCGAGATCTGCCTCCCCCACCAAGGTGCGTTCCGTGCGCAAGCCGAGGTCGTCGAGCTCGACGCGAGCCACGTCGTCTGCGCGCGGAAGGACGCGGACGGCAGCGAGTGGCGCTGGAGCGCGAAGCTCGGAAACGGCGCGCTCGCGGGCGAGCTGACGCTGAACGGCGAACGGACCGCGAAGTTCGAGCTCGCCCGCTGCGCGGAGCCGACGATCCTCGTCGCGAAGAATCGGCTCGCGCCGCTGATCGGCTGCTACCGCGCGACGTCCGGCGAAGTGGTCGTCGTCAGCGCGTGGTCGTGGGGCGAGCTGCGGATCGCCGACTTGGCATCGGGCGCGACGCGCACGCTGTTCGCGACCGACGACGAGACCTTCTACACCGGCCCCGCGGAGTACATGGCGTCGCCGATCGAGTGCCGCGTGAAGGTCGAGCTCGACGACGACGGCGACCCGAAGGCGCTCGCGATCACGCGCGGCGATCGTCCGGCGCAGAGCTTCACGCGCTGCTCGTTCGTCGAGGAGAACGTCGACTGGGAATCGGGCGACGCGCACCTGCTCGGCACCCTCGTCGCGCCCGACGACGGCAAGGTCCATCCCGCGGTCATCCTGCTCGAAGGCTCGAACTGGCGCACGCGCGCCGACGCGCGCCTCGACGCCCACGCGTTCGCCGCGCTCGGCTTCGCGGCGTTGATGTTCGACCGGCGCGGTTGCGGCTCGTCGTCGGGCGACGCGAACTGCCCGTTCGACGACATCGCGGAGGACGCCGCCGCGGCGGCCGAGATGCTCGCGGAGCGCGACGACGTCGACGCGACGCGCATCGGCGTGTTCGGCCGCAGCCGCGGTGGCTGGCTCGCGCCGCTCGCCGCGTCGAAGTCGGACACCATCGGCTTCGTGCTCCTGTTCGTCGGTCCGGCCGTCTCGCCGGCCGAGCAGGAGACCACGCGCCGGCTGAACGAGATGCGCGCCGCCGGCGCGAGCGAGGAACAGGTCGAGCGCGCGCGGCGCTACCTGCAGCTGTTCTGGAAGTGCACCGACTCCGACGCCGACTGGGAGCGCTACCAGGCAGCGCGCAAGGAGATCCGCGACGAGCCGTGGTTCACGCAAATCGACGACGCGAGCGACACCGCGCAGCGCGGCGACGGCGAGTTCGTCTGGATGAAGCGCAACATGCGCCACGACCCGATCCCGGTGCTCGAGAACGTGGTTTGTCCGGTGCTCGCGTTCTTCGGCGGCTCGGACCCGAACGTCACCCCGGAACAGAACGTCGAGCCGATGCGCGCGGCCCTGCATCGAGCAGGCAACGACGACGTGAAGCTGGTCGTCGTGCCGAACGCCGACCACGGCCTCGCGGTCGACGGACCGGGGGTCCCGATGCACCGCCGGAAGGGTCAGGCGCCGGAGGTCTGGCCGGAGATCGCTCGGTGGATCGACGGTCTGAAGCGGCAGCCTTGAGCGGGGGTCGGCGGACCGGACACGAAGCACACGAAGGAGACACGAAGCGCGCCGTGCGGACTTGGCGCCGCCCCCGCATCCTCGATTGACCCCCGTCCTCCACTTGGTAAACCTCTGATCCCTCTCTCGGCACCGATGGCCCACTCTCCTCACAGAGGCCACCTCAGACTCAGATGTCACACGCACTCACTCTCGACTCGGTGACGAAGCGCTTCGGCTCCTTCACCGCGGTCGACAATCTTTCGATGCAGATCGATCGCGGGATCATCTGCGGATTCCTCGGCCAGAACGGCGCGGGGAAGACCACGACGATCCGCATGGTGATGTCGATCTTCTATCCCGACTCGGGGACGATCGAGATCCTCGGCGAGCCGAACGCCGAGTCGATCAAGGACCGGCTCGGGTACCTGCCCGAGGAGAAGGGCCTGTACAAGAAGATGCGGGCCTGGGAGATCCTCGCGTACTTCGGCCGCCTGAAAGGAATGGACGGCGCCGAAGCGCGCACGCGCGCGCGCGAGCTGCTCCAACGCTACGGCCTCGGCGAGCACACCGAGAAGCGGTGCGAGGCGCTGTCGAAGGGCATGGGCCAGAAGGTCCAGCTCCTCGGCACCTTCATCCACAACCCCGAGCTGGTCATCCTCGACGAGCCGTTCTCCGGGCTCGACCCGGTGAACGTCGACCTCATGCGCGAGGTCATCCTGCAGATGAAGAAGGACGGCCGCACCGTGATCTTCTCGACGCACGTCATGGAGCAGGCTGAAAAGCTCTGCGACAAGATCGTGATGGTGCACAAGGGGAAGAAAGTGCTCGACGGCTCGCTCGCGTCCGTGAAGGGCTCCGATCAAGGCATCCAGCTGGACTACGACGGCGACGGTTCGGTCCTGAAGCACCTCGAAGGCGTCCAGCGCGTCAACGACTCGGGCAAGAGCGCCGAGCTGTACCTCGCGCCCGGCACGAATCCGCAGCGCGTGCTCGAGCAGTTGGTCGGCCGCATCGCGATCCGCCGCTTCGACCTGCGCGAGGCGTCGCTCCACGAGATCTTCGTTCGCACGGTGGAGGGCGCGCGGTCATGACGAACAAGACGATGATCGTCGCCAAGCGCGAATACACCGAGAACCTGCGCACCAAGGCGTTCTGGATCGGGATCCTCGTGTTCCCCATCCTCCTCATCGCGTCGATCGCGGTCCCCCGCTTGATCGATCGCGCGAAGGAGGCGCGGTACTACGCGGTCGTCGACGAGTCCGGCTTCCTGCTGAAGGCCGTCGAGGAGCGCGCGCAGCTGCCGGACCTCGAGACCGTCTTCGTGAAGGCGGTCGAGTGGCGCGAGAAGGGCGGCAAGCAATGGGAGCGCCTGCCGCAATCGTTGAAGGAAGTCGCGGACGGCATCGCCGGCTCGAAGGACGCGCCCGAGATGAAGATGCTCGACAAGCTGCCGCCCGAGTTGAAGGGCGACGCGAACGAGTCACCCGAACACGTCACCGCACGCCTGTTCGCGCGCGTGATCACGATGCTCGACAGCACCGAGGGCGCCGCGGCGCGCGAGATCCTGCCGACCGAGGCGCGCGACAGGCTCGACCGCTTGCGCGACCAGATCCGCGACTGGTGGAAGGCGCTTCCGCCGGGCGAAGCGAAGGACTTCGACCGCGACCTCTCGAAGGCGCGCTACGTGCGCGTCGAGGCGCCGACCGACGGCGACGTGATCGCCGAGCTGAACAAGCGAGTCGGCGACAAGAAGCTGTTCGCCTACTTCGTCATCGGTAAGGACCCGGTCCACAGCGACGAGGGCTCGAAGTACATCTCGAACAACCTGACCGACAACGAGCTGCGCCGCTGGTTCGCCGGGCTCGCGAGCGAAGAGATTCGCACGCGCCGTCTCGCCGAGAAGGAAATTGCCGCGGACGTCGCGCGCTGGATCCAGAAGCCGCTCACGTTCGCGGAGAAGCAGCTCGGCGAAGGCGGCAAGGAGAAGGAGGTCGAGAACAAGGACAAGGCGCTGAAGTTTGCGCCGGTCGTGTTCGTCTACCTGCTGTGGATCGCGGTGTTCACGATCTCGCAGATGCTGCTCACCAACACGATCGAGGAGAAGTCGAACCGCATCCTCGAGGTGCTCCTGTCGTCGGTCTCGCCGATGCAGTTGATGCTCGGCAAGATCTTCGGCATCGCGGCGACCGGCCTGACGGTGACGGTGTCGTGGGTCGTGTTCTTCCTGCTCACGGGGAAGGCGATGCCCGCGATCGGCTTCGAGCTG
>CAZOLL010000237.1:0-1792 GCA_964580365.1 uncultured Phycisphaeraceae bacterium | reverse complement strand
ACTCACGGCCTACGACGGCATTCCCCACCTCGTCACGCCGATCATCACGAACCCCGCCTACCTGATGGCGTTCCTCGGCTACTTCCTGTCCGGGTACCTGCTGTTCTCGGCGATCTTCGTCGGCATCGGCTCGGTGTGCAACTCGCTGAAGGAAGCGCAGAACCTCATCATGCCCGTGACGATGGTGCTGATGGTGCCGCTGTTCGCGATGATCCCGATCGTGCAGGACCCCGACGGCCGGCTCGCGAAGTTCCTCTCGTGGGTGCCGCCGTTCACGCCGTTCGTGATGATGAACCGCGCGGGCGGAGAGGTGACGCGCCTCGAGTACGTCGGCACCGGCGCGCTGCTCATCGTGTCGATCCTCGTCGCGATGTGGGCGTCCGCGAAGGTCTTCCGCATCGGCGTGCTGATGACCGGCAAGGCGCCGACTCCCGCGGAGATCCTGCGCTGGATCAAGGCGCCCGTCGGGCAAGTGCCCATCCGCAAGGACGGCGAAACGCACTGACCCGCGGGTTTGTGCTCCATTCCGGCGACGATCCGGCCGAACCCTCTCAGAGGGGTCGCGGTTTCCGCGGCTCTCCGTGCGGATAGAGTCCGCGTGCGAGGTCCCCGCCGGAGCTCAAAGATGCGTTCGATCGTCGCGTTCCTCGCCCTCTCGTCCGCCGCGGTCGCCGGGACGATCCACGTCCCCAACGTGCCCGCGGGGATCACGTCGATCCAGGCCGGGCTCGACGCGGCCGACTCCGGCGACAACGTGTTGATCGCGGCGGGGACGTACGAGGAGAACTTGACGCTCTCTGGCAAGGAGAACATCCGCATCACCGCCGACGGCAACGTCGTCATCGACGCGCGCCCGCAGGGCGACACCGGCAGCGGACCCGGCCTCCTGATCACGAACTGCGAGGCGATCCGCGTGACCGGGGTCACGATCCGACTCGCGAAGGGCACGACGCCGAACGGCGCCGGCATCCGCGTGACCGGCGCGTCGAGCTCGCTGACGTTCGATCACGTCACCGTGATCGGCTGTCAGGAAGAGGGGATGCAGATCGAAGCGAGCCAGGTGACGATCGAGAGCTGCTTCGTGAAGGGCTGCCGCGGCGGCATCAACATCATGGGCTCGAACATCAAGATCAAGAACACGACCGTGACGAACGACCTGTTGCGCGGCATCGGCGTGAACGGCGACACCGTCGAAGTCGACCGCTGCAGCATCTCCGCGGTGCGTGCCGGCGGCGGCATCGAGATCACCGGCGAGCACCCGACGATCACGAAGTGCGACGTCGCCGGCGTGATGGACGGCCCCGGCATCGTCACGACCGGCTCCTATCCGAACATCGCGAAGAACGAAGTGCGCGACGGCCTGATCGGCATCGACGTCGTGTACGGCGCCTACGGCATCGTCGAAAAGAACACGGTCACGGGCTGCTCGTCGTACGGCTTCACGAGCGGCGGCGCATCGCACGACCTCACGCTGCGGAAGAACGTCGCCCGCGTCTGCGGCGACAACGACTCGGCGGCCTACTACATCTCCGGCGACGGCATGGGCGGCCACACGCTCGAGAAGAATGTCGCGGTCGACTGCGGCGGTGACGGATTCTTCATCTCGAGCGACAACGCCGTCTTGAACGGCAATCGCGCGGAGCGCTGCGGGAAAGACGGCTTCGATTGCGAGGCGGTGTTCGTGGGGATCCGGCTCGAGAACAACACGGCGAAGGACTGCATGGCCGAAGGCTTCGAGAACAGCGCGGACAACACCGTGCTCGTGGGGAACACCGCGAAGAAGAACCGCACG
>CAZOLL010000236.1:0-6922 GCA_964580365.1 uncultured Phycisphaeraceae bacterium | reverse complement strand
TCGAGGGTCGAGTGCGGGTCGACCGCGAGCCGCCGCTCGATCGCGGCGATCACCGCCGCGCGCGAAGACCAGAGGTCCTTGCCCCGGATCCACAGCGACGCGTGCGCGGCGCCCGGCCCGTGGAGCGGGGCGAGCAGGGCGGGCGACTCGCGACCGGGCGCGTCGAGGTCGAGCGCGAACACCTCGCGCGGCGATGCGGACCCGCGACGGTCGAGCAACGGGCGCGGCGCCTCGTCGAGCCGCCGGCCGAGCGCGTCCTCGGCCGCGAGGAACGACTCGACCAGCTGATCGGCCGTGAACGTCGCCGTGCGGCGCACGCGGTACGGCGGCGCGTTGGCGTACTCGATGCCCTCCGCCGCGGCGGTGCGCGACAGCTCGGTCCCCGGCAGGACCTGCAGGAGGAACACCTGAGCGGCGCGCTCGAGCCCGTGGCGCACGAGGAAGTCGACGCCGCGCTTCACGTCGTCCGGCCCGTCGCCGGGCAAGCCGATGATGAGATCGACGATCAGGTCGATGCCGTGGTCGCGCAACAGGTGCGCCGCGTCCGCGACGCGCTGCGGGTCTCCGCCGCGCCGGCTCCTGCGCAGTGCTTCTTTGTTCACCGACTGCAGTCCGATCTCGAGCTTCGTGAAGCCGGCGCGCGCGAGGCCGGCCGCGTGCTCGCGCGTGAGTCCCTCCGCGCGCACTTCCGCGAAGAACCCGACGCGCTCTTGCGAACCGTCGGGCGCGTTCGCGGCCGCGAGCCGCTCGAGCAGCTCCACGAAGCCGGGCCGATGGTTGAACGTCGGGTCGAGGAAGACGACGTCGCGTGCGCCGGCGGCGCGCAGCCGCGACACGCGCGCGGCGGAGGCATCGGCGTCGAGCGAGCGCAAGGACGCGCTGCTCCGCGGGTAGAAGCAGAACGAGCACGACGAGCGGCAGCCGCGCACCGTCTCGACGTACGCCGGGCGCGCCGGCTCCACGCGGAGGAACGGCCCGTCGTATGGCGACGCGAAGCGATCGAGCGCGAACGACGGCGCCGCGCTCGGGCCGCACGACCCGCTCGCGGGCGTCCGCACGTTCGGGAGCCCTTCGACGGGCCTTCCCGCGGAAAGCTCGTGCAGGAGGCGGACGAGCGACTCCTCGGCCTCGCCGCTCACCGCGACGTCGATCGCGCCCGCGTTCTCGAACAAAAAAGAGTTGTCGGAGGAGACCTCCGGCCCGCCCGCGAGCACGACGGTCTTCGGCGAGCGCCGCTTCAACTCGCGCGCGAGGTACAGCGAACGCTCGACGTTCCACAGGTAGAGCGACAGCGCCACGAACGCGGGCTCGTCCCGCGCGACGTGATCGGCGAGCGCGCGGTCGCCGAGCCGATCGGTGTCGGCGGGCGGCACGACGTCGATCTCGAGGTCGTCGAGCGCGCCGGGCGACTCGCGGCGCGCGGTCTCGACGGCCGTCGCGAGACAACCGGCGGCGAGCGGCACGTTGCCGGTCGCGGTGCGCGCCGCGGGCTGTGGGATCGGAAGCTGCACGAAGCGGAGCCGGCGCGCCATCGCGCGGAGTCTACCGATACACTCCGCTCCGCATGACGACACCGGCGCCGGCGGAACGGGCAGAACGCGCGCGCGCGGCGCTCGAAGCGCACGTGCTCGAGCGCCAGCGCTCGGTGCGCTCGTGCACCGGCTGCGGCCTGTGCTGCACGGAGACCTACAACGCGGTGCACGTCCTGCCGGTCGAAGGAGCGCGGATCGCGCGCTGGCTCCAGGGCGGCGGCCGCGCCCGCCGCGCCGAGCTGCTCGCCCGGGTGCGCGCCGCGCTCGCGCGGACGCCGGCCTTGCGCTCCTCGCGCGCGGGAGTCCGCTACACCTGCCCGTTCCTCGAACAGGACCTCCGTTGCGCGCTGCCGCTCTCCGTGAAGCCGGTCGCCTGCCTCGCGTTCAACCCGATCACGCGCGATCGCTGCGATCAGGAGCCGGGTCGCTACCATGCCGCGCACCGGCCGATCGCGGAGACGAACCGCGCGCTCGGCCTCGAGGACCGCCTGCGATCGATCCCGGCGGCGGTCGAACTCGCGCTGGAAAAGGCGCCACGGCGGGGTCGCAAGCGGGACCGCACTTGGTGACGATCGACCCAGAGATCGAGAAGCAGCGACGCCTCGCCCTTCGCGCCGGCGCGCGCCACGACGAGTTCGAGGACGTGCAACTCCCCGAGCTTCCCTACGTGCCGGGCATGATCGGCCCCGGCGAGTGCCGCTACCTCTACTGGCTCGCGTCGGCGACGTGGACCGGCGCGGGGGACATCGTCGAGCTCGGCAGCTGGCTCGGCCGCAGCGCGCAGCACCTCGCGGCCGGCATGCGCGACTCCGGGAAGACCGGCACGCTCTGGTGCTTCGACCGCTTCGAGTTCGAGCGCCGCGAGCACCGGAAGAACGACGCCCACCGCGAGCTCCTGAAGAAGCTGAAGCGCGGCGCCGACCTCCGCCCGACCTTCCGGGCGAACGTCGCGCCGATCCACCCGGTGTTCGCCGTGAAGACGAAGATCGAGAAGATGCGCTGGCACGGCGCGCCGGTCGAGATCCTCTTCCTCGACGCGCCGAAGCAGCCCGACGTGTTGCTGCACGTGTTCCAGCAGTTCGCTCCGGCGCTCACGCCCGGCGTCTCGTTCGTGTCGTCGCAGGACTTCGGCTACCCGCTCGCGTGGTGCCAGGCGTTGTTCTTCTCGCGCCTCTCCGACTGCCTCGAGCTGGTGCACACGGTCGGCTGGACCGCCGGCTTCCGCGTGGTGAAGCCGCTGCCGTCGAAAGACGAGCTCGCGAAGATCCTCGCCGTCGAGGACTGGAGCATCGAGCAGGCGACCACCGCGTTCGATGCGATCCTCGCGAAGATCGAGGACGAGCACTTCCGCGAGCGCCTGCGCCCCGCGATCTGCTTCTACCTGTATCGCAACGGGCAGAAGGACCTCGCGTGCCGGCGCATGAAGGAGTTGGTGATCACGCCGTACACGCGCGATCGCTGGCAGGAGTGGGTGCACGGCGGCCACTGGGATCAGTGGTCCGGCCTGTTCGAGGCGATCGGCCTCCAGCCGCCGCCGCGCCGCGTCGAAGCCGAGGCGAAGCGCGCGGCGAAGCAGGCCAAGAAGAAGGAAGAGAAGAAGCGCAAGAAGGGCCTGCGCGGTCTGCTCGCGCGCGTCGCGAAGCGCGGCAAGAAGGCGCTGCGCGCCGTGAAGCCCTCGCGCACGCGGTGACCGACGCCGACGTGATCGTCGCGGGCGGCGGCGCCGCGGGGCTGTTCGCCGCCGCGGTCGCCGCCGAGCGCGGCCTGCGCGTGATCCTCCTCGAGAAGAACCGCCGACCGGGCGTGAAGATCCTCGCGAGCGGCGGCTCGCGCTGCAACGTCGCGCCCGCGCTCCCGACGCACCAGGTGGTGCAGGTGTTTCCGCGGGCGCAGGGACGGTTCCTTGGTGACGCGCTGCGGCGCCTCGGACCCGACGACGTCATCGCGCTCCTCGCGCGGGCCGGCGTGAAGACGCAGGTGGAGAAGTACGCGAAGTGGTTCCCCGAGAGCGGTCGCGCGACCGACGTGCTCGCGGCGCTGCTCGCTCGCGCGGAGCGCGCGGGCGTCCGCACGCACGTCGAGCGGCCGCTGCTCTCCGCGACGCGCGAGAGCGACGGCGCGTTCCGCTGCGACACGCCCGCCGGACCGCTGCGCTCGAGGCGACTCGTTCTTGCGGTGGGCGGCGCGTCCTACCCGAAGTCCGGCACGACCGGCGACGGCTACACGATCGCCGCCGCGTTCGGGCACACGATCGTTCCGCCGCGCCCGGCGCTCGTGCCGCTCGCCGTCGCGTCGGGGGACTCGGCGTGGGTGACCGCGTTGTCCGGCGTCACGATCGACCCCGTGACCGCGCGCATGCTCGACGATTCGGGCCGCGTGCTCGCGGAGCGCCGCGACCGGCCGCTCCTCTTCACGCACACCGGGCTGTCGGGGTTCGCGGCGATGGACGTCTCGCGCGCGGTCGACGCGGATCACCCCCACCCGGCGCTCGAGATCGACTTCCTGCCGGAGCTCGACGCGCGCGCCGTCCAGCAGCGCATCGCCGAGGGGATCGCGGCGCACCCGACGCGCACGCTCGCGAACGCCGTCGACCTGCCGTTGCCGCAGCGCCTGCTCGAGGCCTTGTTCGCGTCGGCGGACGTGCCGCCGTCCAAGCGCGCGGCGGAGGTCTCGCCGAAGAAGCTCGAGCGTCTCGCCGCCGCGGTGCACGCGTGCCGCGTCCGCGTCGACGGCACGCTCGGCTTCGCGAAGGCGGAGGTCACGGCCGGCGGCGTCGCGCTCGCGGAGGTCGACCCGATCACGATGGAGTCGCTCCGCACGCCCGGCCTGCACCTGTGCGGCGAGGTGCTCGACGTCGACGGCCCGATCGGCGGGTTCAACTTCCAGGCCGCGTTCGCGACGGGAGCGGCGGCGGGTGAAGCGGCGGCTTCCGCGATTCAGCGCTCGTCGAACACGTCGTAGCGCAGGAAGCGGCAGTCGATCGGGCCGTTCCGCACGGGCATGCGCGACGTCGCGCGCAGCCCGAGCCGGCGCGTGAGGTCGGCGTTGCCGCACAGGATCCACGCGGTCGCGCCGCGGCACTTCTGATGCAGGAACGCGCCGAGGTCGCGCCAGGTGTCCTCGAGGTCCTGTCCTTCGCCGAGCCGCTCGCCGTACGGCGGGTTCGCGACGACGAGGCGCGGCGGAACCGGCGGCACGAAGCTCGACAGCTCGGCCTGCGTGAAGCGCGCGAAGCGCTCGACGCCGGCGGCGCGCGCGCTCTTCGTCGCGATCGCGACCGCGCCCGGGTGGCGGTCGGCGCCCTCGAGCGAGACGGCGAGGTCCGTCTTCAGCCGCTCCTTCGCGTCCTTGCGCGCCGCGTCCGACATGGCGCGGTCGAGGTCCTTCCACTTCTCGCAGGCGAAGCCGCGCTGGAAGCCGGGCGCGCGGTCGAGCGCCAGGAACGCCGCCTCGATGACGAACGTCCCGGAGCCGCAGAGCGGATCGAGGAGCGGTGACGCGCGATCCCAGCCCGTCGCGAGCAGGAGCCCCGCGGCGGTCGCTTCGTTCAAAGGGCTCTTCACCTGGATCGGGCGGTAGCCGCGCTTGTGCAGGCTGTCGCCGGACCAAACGCGATACAGCCGCATGCGGTCCTGCTTGAGCACGAGCTTGAGCGGCAGGTCGGGGCGGTCGGTGTCGACGTCCGGGCGCACGCCGCGGCGGTCACGGAAGCGGTCGACGACCGCGTCCTTCACCTTCAACGCCGCGAAGCCCGAGTGCGTCGTGAACGCGTCGCGCACCGACGCG
Source organism: uncultured Phycisphaeraceae bacterium (assembly GCA_964580365.1). Classification (GTDB taxonomy): domain Bacteria; phylum Planctomycetota; class B15-G4; order B15-G4; family JADJEK01; genus CAZBOK01. The sequence goes on along the minus strand of CAZOLL010000236.1, from coordinate 1,604 downwards.
TCGACGGCGAGCGTCTGCTCCGGGCTGATCATCCGCTCCCACTCGACGGCGGCGACGCGGTCGTACATCTCCTCCTGCGAGCGCACGGCCGCCTCGACCAGGAGCTCCTGCACGTGGACCGCGGAGCGCAGCCACAGGCACGCCGCGAACCCGACGCGCTCGTCGCCCGAGAACTCGACGCCGCCGCGTCCCTTCACGAAGTCGCGCCCGCCGAGCGCAGACAGCTCTGCTTGGAGAACGTCCTCGAGCCCGAGGGTGCACGCGGCGAAGAAACGGCGGTCCATCCGACAGAAGGTAGCGGCGCGCGCGCGAACCGCGTCCGACGTCTTGCTCGATCCTTGCGCGGCCTTCATTCCCCGAGGAGCCCGGTCCCTTCGAATCTCCGCCCCCTGGTGTTCCGACCAACGGAGAATCCGAATGCACCGCAGTCTCCCCGCCACCATCCTCCTCAGCCTCTTCGCCGCGTCCGCGCTCGCGCAGGACAGCGTGTCGAAGGGCGGCCGCCTCCCCGGCGACGCCGTGCGTCCGTGGGATGCCGCCGCGGCCGCAACGTCTGGTTCCTCTCGGCCATCGAGCTGTTCCAAGTCGACCCGATCGGCAGGGCTGAAGCTGACGACGCAGTGATCGAGGCCGACTGAAGTCGGGCCGGATCTTCCAATCGAGCGATGCGGGCGGCTCCGCTGCGGCGGGGTCGCCCGCTTCTCTATGATCGCGACCGGCCGTCCTCCATGACCGTCGCCCTGGTCGTCATCGTCCTCATCCTGCTGAATGCGCTCTACGTGGCGGCCGAGTTCGGCGCCGTCCGGGTGCGGAAAGCGCGCGTCCGTGAACTCGCGGCGCAGGGCAACGCGTTTGCCAAGCGGCTGCTCCCCGTCGTCGAGAACCGGAACGCCCTGGACCGGCACATCTCCGCGTGCCAGATCGGCATCACCATCACGAGCCTGGTTCTCGGCGCGTACGCGGAGGCCGAGTTCGCCGAACTGCTCGTGCCGGCGTTCCAGCGCTTCGGCCCGTTCGCCGGCGGCGGCGCGCACGCGGCCTCGAGCGTGACGGTGCTCGTCGTCCTGACGCTGATCCAGATCGTCGTCGGCGAGCTCGCCCCCAAGCAGATCGCGCTGGTGCACCCGACCTCGAGCGCGCTGATCACGATCTTCCCGATCGAGCTGTCGCGCCTCGCGCTCGCGCCGCTGATCCACCTGTTCAACGCGTCGACCAACCTCATCCTGCGCACGCTGCGCGTCCCGATCACCGGCAACCGCCACGTCCACTCGCCCGAGGAGATCGCGCTCCTGCTCGACGAGAGCCGCGCCGGCGGCCTGTTCGAGCCCGAGGAGGCCGCGCGCCTCACGAAGGCACTGCATCTCGGCATGCGCACCGCGCGGCAGCTGATGGTCCCGCGGCGCGAGATGGAGATGCTCGATCTCGATCAGCCCGGCTCGCTCCTCTTGCGGCAGGTCGCGAACTCGCCGTACACGCGCCTGCCGGCCTACCGCGGCACGCGCGACGACATCGTCGGTGTGGTTCACTCGCGCGACCTCGTGCGGACCACGGTCGACGGCGACGGCGCCGGCGCCGGGCCCGAGCCAAAGCCGCTGGTCGTGCCG
>CAZOLL010000235.1:0-6989 GCA_964580365.1 uncultured Phycisphaeraceae bacterium | reverse complement strand
AAGAATGGCACCGGCACCGTTACAGTTCGAGCACTTCACGCTCAGCTTGCCGCATTCGGTGCAGCGCCAGCCGCGATGCGCACGGCGGAGCCGGTACGACATGCAATCGGACGAGTCGGCGCAGTGACGGGCGCTCACGGTGCCGGCTCCTTCGGGATGAGGGCGCGGATCTCGTCCGCCAACGTCTTCGCTGCGAATGCGAGCGACTCCGCCTTCATCGCAGCTTTCGGATCAGCACCGGGCGTCATCGACGCGACGTAGGCGCTGTGCGCCATGTTCTCGGCGATCGTGAGCGCCGCGTGCCTCGCCCCCTCGAAGCCGCGCTGGAAGGACTCGGATTCGGCGGCGGCTAGCATCTCCATGAGGAGCCGGAAGGAGCAATCCTCCGCGTGCGCCGCGATGTCGTCGTAGTCCTGCTCCCCGTCGCACGAGGAGTCGCACGGCACGAAGTCGCGCGCCCTCTCTCCAACGGTCATGCTGCTGCGCTTCGGTGTCGTGTTCACGGCGCCACCGCCCGCTGCACCGGCGTCCGTCGGAACAACCGCCGCCACCAGCTCGACCGCGGCGCGGGGATCGGCGCGAGCGTCGCATCGATGTCGCGCAGCAGGTCCTTCAAGTAGTGCGTCTGCGTCGACGCGATGAGGTTCGCGAGCATCGAGCGCGCGGTGGCGACTCGGGCGAGGATGGAGTGGTGGGTCATGGGCGCGACTCGTCGCTCACGGCCTCGTAGGTCGCCTCGAAGATGTCGGGCTTGCAGGGATACCGCTCGCCCTTCACGCCGGTGATGATCCAGTCGCCGGGACAGACGCGATGACCACCCTCGAGAGTGTCGATCCAGCCGTGGTCGTGAATCAGCCCGGGGCACGCGTCGCAGAGCGCGTCGCCGCGAACGTCGGGATGGCGGAAGTAGCGAACGACCTTCCCCTCAACGCGTGACGGGCCGTCCTCGGGATGGTCACCGTTCTTGAACCAGCGATGGGCGTCGATCACGACGGGTTTCTTGCGGAAGCGTGCCATCGCTCACCAGCCCTTCCGCGCCGCGAACAGCGCGATTGCACCCACGAAGACGGCGTACATCGCGAGAAGCGCGACGGCGACCCCGAGCGGCGCCCACAGCGGCGCCGTCACCCACCACCAGGACCAGTCGATCACGTGGCAGAGCTTCAGGCCGAGGAACAGCAGGAAGAGCGCGCCACCGAAGCCGAGCCCATCCGACGCGGTTGACGCTTTGCTCATCGCGCACCGCCGATCAGCACCGCGCTCGGATCGACGATCGCGTACTTCGGCGAGTAGTGCAGCGCCGCCGCCCGCAGCGCCTTCACGAGCGGCGAATTCTTCCGGCCGAGCAGATCGAACGCCGCCGGGATCCATTGCGACGTCGCGAGCCCGAATCGGTCGTCCGTCGCCGGCGGGTTCTCGTTCCAGTGACAGAACCAGGTCGCGCGCGTGAGATCGCCGTCCGCTGGCACGTCTTTCGGACAGCCAAGCCGTCCCATCGCGAGCCCGCGGGCGTACAGCTCCTCCTGCCAGTCGCACACGCGATTCGCGAGCGCGCGAGCGCCCGGCGTTCCGATGAAGGCGTCGCAGAGAGCCGCGCCCCAACCGATCAGCGACGCGCACCAGGTCGCGTCCCACGGCTCGAGCAGGTGTCGACCATCCGGCGCGGTCCGCGACGGCGTCGCGTTGTCACCCCACAGCGCGTCGATCGCGGCGACATGCACCGCGGCGCGGCCCTTCACCCATGCGGCGAACTCAGTGTCGCCCGCGACGCTCGCGCAGCGGTAGGCCCACGCGCACGCTTCGAGCGCACGCCCCTTCATCCGGGAGTTGTCGGCGTACGGCAGCTTCCCGCGGCCGACGAACGGCGGAGTCGTCGACTCCGCGCAGTACCAGTCGTGCCGCAGGAACGCGATCGCCAGTTCCTTCATGCGGCGGTAGGCGCGCGGGTCGCGGTCGGCCAGGTAGATCGCCGCCAGCTCCTGCATCGCCACGTGGTTCGGCGACAGGCCGTCGATCACCTTTTCCTGCGTGCCGACCACGAGCGTGCGCTTCGGCCACGACTTGCCGGGGTCGACCCACGCGTCGGGGTTCAGCTCGCCGGCACCGTTCACCCGGACCAGCGGACGCCACGCCTGGAACTCGAGCAGGCGGTAGGCATGCTTCCAGAGCGTGAGGTTCGCCGACGGCTTCGCGCCGATCAGCGGCCAGTACGCCGGCAGGAAACGGTTGCGCCCGCTGCCGGTCTGCCCGGTGTAGACCTGGTCGGCATAGAAGCCGCCCGCGGGGTTCGCGTCCGCGCCGCTCGGCGGATAGACCGGCTTGTCGTCCGCCGTGATGTCGAGCGAGACGCCAGGCCCGAACGTCATCGAGTGACCGGCGCCCGGGAACACGCGGCAGACGATGCCGAGCTCCACCAGCTCGAGCTGATGCACCGCGCTCGTCGCGCTCGAGCCGGCGTTGTAGAAGTCGACGAACAAGAGCCCCGTCACGAAGCGGTTCGCCTCGAACGCGACGGCGGTCGGCGCGTGCTCGCCGTCCTCCGTGATGGTGGCGAACCAGCCGTTGATCGTCTGCCAGCCCGGCGAGAACGGCGCGGCGTGCCAGCCGGACTCGAACACCGGGACGACCGCCTCGTTGTCGACCGTGAAAGCGGCGCGCTCTTGCGGCGCGGTCGCGGCGGCGAGCTGGTGAGCGAGCGCGGCGCTGTCTTCGTCGCCGGCCTGGAGCGTGGGGGAGAGGAGGGCGAGCAGCAGGACGGCGCGAATCATCGGGCGGTCTCCTTCTGGGTCGGTCGGACTGCTGCGCCGCCGGGCGTACCGCTTCCGCGGCAGATCGGGACGCTTCGATGGGTGTTGCCCGCGCCCCAGAGCGGGTGCGCGTGGTCGTAGTGGCGGCGGAGTGCGCCGGACTGATTCAGCGCGACGCTGCCGCGGCAAACCGGGCAGGTGACGAGCGGGGCGGTGCCGGTCATGCGCGGGCCTCCTCACGCTCGGCGTCCCGCTCCGCCTTCTCTTCGGCCTTCTCGTCGGCGCGCTGCGGCGCGAGGCCGGTGCGACCGACGATCGAGTAGCAGCGGGTCGCCGCGCAGATCAGCCGCTCGAGCTCGGCTTCGGACGGGAGCCCCAGCTCCTTCATCGTCTTGAAGCAGCTGACGAGCTCTTCGCGCGCTTCGAGGAGCAGGCCCTTCGCGTGGACGCGGCGCTGCTCCGGCGTCAGCTGTTCGACGCGCGGGTCGGGCTCGAGCGTTTCGCCGAGCGCCTTGCGCATGTCGAAGAGCTTCGACTGGTGGCCGTTCTTCGCGACGCGCTTGCCGAACTCCTTCGCGCCGCGCTCGAATTGGCCCCGCGTGGTCTCGACGCGCGCGAGTTCCTTGCCGTCCTCGTGCGCCGTGATGGTGACGCGCTCGTCGTCCTTCTTCCTGCGTGCCATGTCAACTTCCTCCCTCAAGGGGTTCGATTCGGACTTCGGTTCGTGGATGCTCGTCGCCGGCGGCGACGTGCTTGTCGATTCGGAGCCGCGCGACCTGCGCGTCGTCGCGCCACAGACCGCCGTCGGTGAGCGCGTCGAGCAGCGCCTTGCCGAGGTTGTCGGCGTCGGCGCGCGCGCCCGTGTGCCAGCGCCGCGGGTTGCCGCCGCGCTTTTTGAACATCGAGGCGGGGCGCAGCAGGATGAAGACGGCCGAGACCGCGAGCGGTCCTTCGAGCGGACCGCCGTCGTACGCCTCGGCGAGCGCCATCCGGATCGACGCCTTGAACGCGTGCACCGGATGGTCGCTCGGCAGGTAGGCGCGGGCGTGGCCGCCGAACGTCGACACCTTGTGCCGCGGCTGCGGGACGGCGGCGCCGGGCACGGTGAAGGTGATGGGGGCGGTGAGGGTCGCGGTCACGGCGTGACGCCCTCCCGTGACTTCTCGCGCAGCTCGTCCGGGCTCTGGCGCACGACCTCGATGCGGATGGTCCTGATCCGGTCGGGATTCGCGAGCGCGCCGGCCTCGTGCGTCGCGCAGGTCTCAATGATCGCGACGAACGCGCTCTGAATCGCCTCTGCGCATCGCAGGCAGAACGTCGCCTGGACGACGGTCCCGATTCCATCGGGACCGTGTTTCACGAGCCCAATCTGCGCGAACTTTCCCGGCTCCGATTCGACCGGCGTTCCGCAACCGTCGCACCATCGATCCGTTGTCGATCCCACGCTCACCCCCTCCAGCTCGACACCGGCCGCTGGAACACCCGCACGCCCGCGATCTCGCACTGGCCCTTCTTCGCCTTCACGAAGGCAGCGATCGCGCGCTCGTCGACGACCAGGAACTCGCGCGGCACGGCGTTGCGGTCCGTGATCTCGTGCGCCCACTCCATGCGGGCCGACACGCCGCCACCGCTCGCCGCGCGCGCACCGGTCTCGATCACCGGCACCGGCGCTGCCGCCGCGACGTCGGCGCGGTCGCCGGCTTCCTCGGCAGCGAGTCGCGCCTGCTCGGCCTCGATGTCGGCGTTCAGGTCGCCAGACTCGGCCGCGGCCTTCGCGGCTTCGGCGGCCTTGCGGTCGGCCTCTTCCTTTTCGCGGCGCGCCTTCGCTTCTTCGGCCAGGCGGCGCTCCTCGGCCTCGCGGCGCTGCTTCTCCTGGTAGTCGAAGATGCGCTGGCCGAGATCGCGCTTCGCCTCGTCGCACTTCTTGATCGCCGGCAGGTAGAGCGCGTCGACCTCGCGGCCGTACTGCAGTGCCGGCGCCTTGAAGCGCTCGTGCAGTCCGTCCAGCGCCTTGCGCAGCTTTTGAATCGACGCGCCGGTGTCGGTCGCGAGCTGCACGCTCGCGTCGTCCGTCACGGCGATCGCACGCACGGAGTCGATCAGCGCGAGCGCTTCGGTGCGGACCCGAACCGCTTCCGGGTCCAGGTGCGGTGCCAGCAGCGTCGGCACCTTCACTTCCGCGATGGGGGCGACGGAGGTCGTCATCGCACACCGCCCGGCGCGCGCGACTTCGCCGCTTCGCGCTGCTGCTCGGCCAGGTTGTCGGCGAACGCGACGAGCCGCGAGTAGAGCGACCGCATCTGGTCGTCCGACAGCTTCGACAGCGTCAGGCCGTCGAGCTTCGCGAGCTCGTCGTTCACGAACTTCTGGTGCTGCTTCGTCGCAGGGTTCGTCTTCGCCGTGTAGCTGCCGATCGCGTCGACCAGCCGCTTGCGGTTCCAGGTGTTCGGATCGTCGGGGTTCTCTTCGACCTTCGGCGCGGGCTCGTCCTGCGTGTCGGGCGCGACGCTCGCGGACTCCTGCAGCTCACGCTCGAGCTGCTGTTCGGCGGCGTTCCCCTCGGTCGGCGCGACCGTCGGCGCCGGCGCACTCGAGCCGTTGCCGTTCTGCTTCACGCGATTCAGCAGCGACTCGGTGCGGGTCGCGCCAGCGTCCTGCGGCGCGGTCGCCGCGGCCTTCGGAGCGAAGGCGTCCTCGACCGTGGTGTCGCCTTCCTTGATCGCGTTGAAGATCCCGATGAGCGTGGTCAGCTCGTCGAGCCCGATGTCCTGGGCGCCCTTCACGCCGAGCACGCGCAGGATCATCGACTCGGTGACGTCCATCGCCTTGAACGCGGAGATCGCGTCCGCGCGCCGCGCCGACAGTGTCTTGATGTCGCCGGCGACCGCCTTCCGCGCCGAGTCGTACGCGTCGACCCAGAACGCCTTAGGCACGCCCTTGAACACCGCGTTGCGCAGCGCGATCGAGCACGCCGCGTTCGCCGTGACGCCGATCATGTCGGCCTCGAAGCGGCGACCGTTCTTGTCGGTGATGCGGCGGCGGACTTCGTACGTGATCGAGACGTTGCGCTCGAGGTCGTGGAACACGCCCTGCGCCGTCAGAAAGTCGTGACCGACTTCGACGACGCGCGCGCCCGCCTGGCAGTTGCCCCAGGCCGACGCGACGATCTCGGCGAGCCGGGCGCTTGGGCCCGCGATCGTCTTGCCGGCGCGCGGCAGCGCGTAGATGCACTCGCCGGCGACGCGCGGGTTCAGCGTCGCCATCTCGACGCACTCGTCGGCGAAGCGCTTGAGCGAGCGCGGGAACGCACGCGCGGTCGCGATGCGCTGGTCGAGCTCGGCCTTGCTGATCGCCTGGATCAGCGCGGAATCGGCGCCGCTGACGACGCGGCCTTCCTCGTGAACCTCTGCCGTAGCACTCATTGCTGGGATCTCCTTTGGGAAGGCAACTTCCGCGGTCGCCCGGAGAAGTCGCGGGGAAGGTGCGGCCAGATGACGCCGCGACAGATTTGCGAGACGGTCGATCGCGAGACGCCGAACTCGTCGGCGAGCGATTGGTGAGTGCGACCGCGCGCCTCGGTCAGAATCCGGCGCGCGTCTGCTTCGGTCAGCTTCGCCGACCAGCGCTGCTCGCCCAGCACTTCACGGCCGTGCGCGATCTTGTCGGCGGCGTTCTCGCGCGGCGTTCCGTAGCAGAGGTTCGCGACAGCGTTGTTCGCTGGGTTTCCGTCACGGTGCCGAACCTGCATCCCGAGAGGTCGGGGGCCCACGAACGCGAGCATCACGAGCCGATGAACCCGGAAACTGGAGGCCGACCCGTTCACGGAATGCACCCTCACCGAGCGGTAACCGTGGCGATCGGCACAGGGGCGCAGCACGGTGCCCTTTGGCCCGATCACCCGCCCGTCGTCGGAGACGACGTAACGCGAATCAACACCCGGGATGCGCCGCCACTCCGTGTTCATCGCGGCCCCCGGTCGCTGCGGAACCTGAGGGTTCGGTGACCCGACAGCGTCGGCAACCAAGTGACCGAGCCGATGGGGGTGGTGACGCCGGCCGCGGCGCCGATCAGGTGCTTCAAGCGCGCCTCGATCTCCTCGAGACGGGACTTGGCGAGCTTCTTCGCGGCCGTGGCGTCGACGTAGTCCTGAACGAGCGCGAGCGTCGGCGCGTCCTGCGCGACGATCTCGGGCACGCTGTTGAAGGGGAAGCGCGCGCGCGCGAGCCGCTCCATCGCCGGGAT
>CAZOLL010000234.1:0-7003 GCA_964580365.1 uncultured Phycisphaeraceae bacterium | reverse complement strand
CGGCGATCGACAGCCTCCGGGAGCGGCTTGAGACCGGCGAACGGATCGAACGCCACGCGCTGTTCGGCGACGAGCCAACGCCCGAACTGCTTGAGCGCACGGATGCGGCGGTTGACGTCCCGAGCCGACCGCTTGTCGCCCAGCCGGGTCTTCTCGGACCGAAGGGTCGCGATCCAAGCCGACGCCTTCGCCCCGTCGAGGTCGCCGAGCCGCTTGGCCCGGGACGCCTCGGCGAATTCGCGCAGGCGGGCGAGCCGGTCGCCGACGTGCTTCCCTGTCACGTCGCGCGCCTTGAGGGTCGTCTCGAAGTCGGCCAGGTGCTCGGCGAGCGGGCGCGCGCGATGCCGCTCGAACGGATCGGCGATTCCCGCGTTCGTCCGCTCCGCCGCGCGGACGACGTCGAGCGCCTTCTGGCTCGCCGCGCGTTCGTCGCGGACACCGAGCGACTGCCGATGCTCGACGCCGCCGACGGAGAACTGGACCCACCAAACCTTCGAGGTCTGTTGACGACCGGCCGAACCGTACGACGGGCGATAGAGGCGCATGGCGGGCTCCCTACTTCGACTTCGCCGCGGCAGCGGCTTCGGATTCGAGGACTTCGAGGCCCCGCAGGATCGCGAGGCGGAGGAGCTTCGAGCGCGAGAGCGTCCCGAGGTCGCCGTAGCGTGTCTGCTGCACTCGCGGCACGAGCGAGTCGATGCGGCGGATGATCTCGGGTTCGAGTCGGATCGAAGTCGGCGACGTAGTTTTCATGTCGCTAACTGTAGTCACACCGTCGGGTCAGTCAAGAGCGATCCGGTCGGCGTCGCGCGACGAATGAGGGCGTCGATCTCGGGTTCCGCGACCCGAAGCGCCCGCGGTGACAGCCGGATCGGCGTTAGACGACCGAGCGCGATCCACGTCTGGACGGTTCTCGTCGTGACGCCGAGGAGCGCCGCGACCTCTCGGACCTTGAGGAGCTTCGGGACGGCTGACGACTGCGAGCCCCGGGAACTCACGATAGGCCCCTACATCGCGCACGACGGACCGAGTTTCCGGCCGGTCCCCCCGACGGCCTGGCAACGGGCACCCCGGTTGCGTCGCGCGCGGGCGATCGAACCCGCAGTCGCCCTACATCGCGAGGGATCGCGTGCGCGGGTGCGTGGAACGGCAATACGGCGGCGGGGACTCGATCCCCCCCTACGAGCGGGCATGCCCGGACGACGTGCCCAGTCGACTCGCGGCCTCCGACGAAGCAGCGCGCAATAACGCGCGCGCGCGCGAGGGGACGGGAAGGGGAGACGGGCTTCATACCCACCCCTCCATCTCGATGGCGTGTCGAAGGGCATCCGCGAGGGTCGAGAGGTCCCGAATCGAAACGACGACGCCTTTTCGGGTCGGTCGCCACGCTCCAGCCGGATCGACGTACCAAGTTCGGATGTTCACGAAGCGCTTGCCGCCGAGGTCGTCAATCGAGACCCGGATCGCGGACTTCGCACCGGTCGAAATCTCCCCAAGCAACGTCGAGTTGGGGGAATGGCTCACGACGCACCCCCGCTGATCCGCGGCTGGGTTACCGGGAGAGCATCCACAGGATCCACGGAATTGCCGGGGAGGTCCGATTGTGTGGATTTCGTGGATTCGTGGGCGAAGGGTGAGACCGCGTATCGAGGACTGGGCGCCCGCCCCGCTCCCGCCCGAGGTTCCGCTGGAACGGACCGAATCCACCCGTGTTCTACGAGCACGCCGATCGCCTCGACGACGTCCTCGGAGCGTGCGAGTAGACGAAACCCCCGAAGCGCGGCGAAGGCGTCCCGTCGTGAGAACTCCCGCGTGCCGGTCCGACGAATCCATGCGAGCACGTGCCGCGCACGCTCGATCGCAGGGTCCGCCCCCATGGCATCGAACGCGACGAGGGCGTGCGCCAGGAAGAAAGCGCCGATGCGTTCCGCACGCTCGAACGTCCGCCCCGAGACGACTGCCGACTCCTCGGCAGCAGCGTCCCCGACGTGGAGAAGCCCGGCGAGACGGACTACGAGTCCGGGATACTTCCCGACCCAGTCCTCAATGTGGGCGAGGTCGCCTACGGATGAGAGTCGCGGCTCGATCGAACGCCGCAGCTCGGTCAGACGCTCCCTCGCGTCGTGGTCGAGCGTCAGCATTCGGACGGCGGTCCCACCTTCGGCACCGACCGACGGCGAGACGAGATCGAGGAGGGCCCGAACGCGCCGCCGGTACTCCTCGGTCACGTGAGAGGGCACGGCCGGAGCATCCACGCGACGGTGCCCGAGGAGGCTCCGCGGGATCGCATAGGCGAACCGGGCGAGGAGCCCGCGCCCGCGGAAACCGGGCTTGCGGGCGAGCCCAGCGACGACGTCGGGCTGGACGGTCAGGCATAGCGTGATGGCCGGTCGATCGAGGACGACCGGAGGCCGGGAGCCCCGATCGACCCGGACGGGGTCTCCGGCGTGTGCGTTGAGCCAGACGTCGAGGTTCGGGACACCGTCGGCGTATCGCCCCGCGATCGTCTCGAAGAGTCCACCTTCGGCGGCGAGGACGCCGAGCGTTCCCCCGAAGTCCGAGAGCATCGTGCCGAGATGCTCCGGTGTGACGTCACCCGCGAAGAGACGCGGGAGGATCGGGACCCGGGCCCCATCGAGTTCCTTCGCCAGTCGTTCGACCTCTCCCACCTTGGATGGCTTTCCCTTCGCTGCGTTCGCCTTCGCGATTTCGAGCGCCTTGACTCGAACGTCGTACGCGGCGCGGGCCGCAGCGAACTCCCCGGAGTGGCGCGCGGCGACGTCACGCTCCCATTCGACGATCGGTGCGATGGCCGCCGAAAACACGCGGCTCTTCCGGTTTCCCGAGCCCAGCGCGACGAGGGTGTAGAGGTTTGTCGGCTCCTCCCATGTCCCCGTGTTGACCATGTACCCGGCCCGTGAGGTCGCCAACGAGAGGACCGAGAGCCCCGCCACCGCGGGAAGCGCCGCCGGAACCTGAACGGACTCGGCCATCGCCTCCACCCACTCCGCGAGCCAGGCGGGGAGAACCTCGGTCGGGAAGTCGGGCACCGCGCGATCTGCCAGAGCGATCGGCACGTCCCACGGGGGCTCGGTGGAATCCACACAATCCACGAAATCGGCAGTCGGTGGCGGTTCTGGGGATTGTGGGTATGGCTTCGCCGAGTCCAAGAGCGCACGAAGGTCCGGGGTGGTACCGGCGAAATCGGCAGCGTCGCCGGCCGGGGGAGCCCCGGACCACGAGACGACTCGGACATCCGCCGCGATCCCGGCTGAGCGGAGCGCGATCGCCAACGCGGTCATGTGCGTCTTACCGGGCTGGTCGTTGTCGGGCCAGACGATGACGGAACGGCCGCGCAGGCACGAAAGCGACGTGTCGCTGGGGCAGGAATTCGCCCCGGTGACGGTCCCGACCGCGACGATGCCCCGGCGCAGCAGCGCATCGCACGCCTTCTCGCCTTCGGTCACGACGACGGGACCGGTCGAGAGCGAAAGTCGCTCGCAGGCGTAGAGCGGAAGGTCCTCGGACGACAGCCCGCCGAGATCCCACGTGTCGCCGCGTCGCCACGAGTACTTCTTCTTCCCGTTCTTGCCCGGCTTTCGGACGTGGGTCGCCACGTAGGCGCCGGTCGGGTCCTTGACCTCCCATTCCATCGTCGAATTCGTGGCGACGGCCACGGCGGGAGCGAACGGATTGGCTCCGATGGGCGTGTCGAACAGGTCGGCCATGCCGATACCGAGGGCGGCAACGACGTCTCGCGTGTCGCAGCCTGTTCGGCAGATCAGGACGACGCCCTTGTCGCCTTGGGCGATCGAGAGGGAGGGCGTCTCGTCGTCGTGCGCCGGGCACCGTGCGATCCACTCCCGGCCCGATCGACGCGCGGCATGACCGTGACGCACGAGCAGGTCGAGGAAGTCGTCCAAGGCGGCGCTCACGACGCACCCCCAGAGTCGTGGGCTCCGCGCTCACGCTTGATGGCTTCGTCCGCACAGCAAGGGCCGAAGTAGGTGCGCGTATCGCCGTCGCCGCGATCAAGAACGACGTGCCTTCGGTCGATCAAGGCGCGGCATCCGCTACACCTCACCCGACGGCGGCGCGGTCCGTCCGTGGCGCTCACGAAGCACCACCCTTCGCCGCCGCGAGGAATGCGCGGAGGTCGTCGACGTCAAGACGGACGGCGCGACCGAATCGGGCGGCCCGCAGCGCACCGCGACGGATCGCACCGTCGATGAACCGACGGGAGAGGCGGAATCGTTCGCACGCCTCGCCGATCGTGAGCAGGCGGGGAGTCGGGTCGGCGGGCGAGGGGGCGGAAATGACGGTGTGTCGCGGCATGTCGGACCTCGATTGGCACCGGGACGTCCCGATGCGCACCGTGGATCCTGCCGAGCATCTCGCCCTCGTAAACGGCGCCAAATTCCACAAATGGCGCCAAATACCTTCCGCTCAATTTGGCGCTGTTCTATCGGGCGAAGTAGATCGCCTCATCGTCGCCATCATCTCGTCCGAAGTGCCGCGGTCCCCGCCTCACAACGTCATTCGCAGCCTTCGATACTGCGGCACGCAGTCGGCCGACCTGACGTGCCAACGCCGTTAGCGTGAGGCGGCGCCCCGGAGCCAGTTGGAGCGCCTCTCTCACCTGCTCTCGAAGGCCGCACTTCGGCCTCCCTCGCTTTGCGCGTTCTCTCGGTTCGGCCGCATCCGGATCGATTCCCTTCCGCAGGAGCGATGCCCGAGCGAACTCGCGAGTATCCGGGTCGCCGATGCGCGCCCACCGCCTCAGTGCCGCGACAGGGTCCTTTAGGTCTCGTCGGAACTGTGCGCGCCCCTCGACGCCCCGGGCGCGAGACGACCTGACGGAGGCGCGTCGATGCTCGGCGTCGCTCCCGAGATCCTGCTGAGCGCGAGCGAGTGCGACACCTAGTGCCTTGACCAGCGCCTCTGCCTCGACATCCGCGTGAGGCTCGCCGAGTCTCGCCTTCGCCACGGAGAGTGCGCGCTCTGCGTCAGCGATTCTCCCCGGCAAGGTCCGCACGGCGTCGCGCCAAGCAGACCTAGCCAATCGGTTGCGGGCCTTCTCTTCTCGCTCGCGAGTGTCTCTGCGCATGGACTCGTCCTCGCCCGTCGATGTTGACCGGTGAAAGCGGCGCGCTCCGTGGACGAGCAAGCACTTCGCCGCGGGGATCAATCCGCGGCGGAGCGCACCGACAGCAGTCTAGAAGAGACCGGTGACACGCCGCAGTGGCCGCAGACTCGGCGACCGGCACGCTGATACCCCAGGCGGGTGCCTCCCGCCCACGTCTCACCGCTGATTCGCCAAAGGCTAGTGATCGGCCCCGCCTACGCCAGAACGGCCTCTCCGCCCTCGATCGCGGCGGTCGAATCGAGCGCGGCTACAGTTCGGCGGGAGATCGCCCGTGTCGCGGACTTGACCCCGACGAAAATCGCAGCAAGCAGGGCCGTGAGCGCAGACAGCACGATGAGCGGGACCGACATCAGGAAGATGTGGTTCAACGTTCGCTCATGCAGTTCCTTCATTATGCCTTCGATCTTCTTGCGGGTTCCGGCGTCGAGGCTCTTGAGCGCCTCGTCAAATTGCTCCCGGAAGGGCCGGAACCCTGCGCTTCGAAGCGCGTCCTCGCTGTAATGTGTGTACGAGTTCACAAGCCACCAGAATCGAACTCGGTGAGCGAATCGGATGTACCCGTTGATCGTGATCCTGACGAGCCCGTAAGCAGTGTGGTCGAATTGGATCTGCCCATCGGCGGCTAGATCGAACAGCCGATCCCGAATCGTGAATAGGTCCTGCCGGAATCGGTCGATCCGGTAGTCCTGATACATGCCGTAGACAATCAAGAGCCAGATCGCTCCGACCCAGAACAGAGGGGTCATGCGTCCTCCTGTCGCGTCTCACCGCGCTTCGTCAGGCCGCTTGAAGATCGCTTTTTGTCGGTCACTCGCTCAAGTTCCGTGATTCTGGATTGTAGTCGCTCCACGGTGTCACGCCTTAGTTTACGCTGTCGGAGGGTCAGTGCGGTCGCTCCGACCGCAACTGCATAACTGATCGCGACGTCGAATCGGAATCCGATGTCGGCAACGGTCAACTTCCCGGCGAGGTCGTTCACCGATCGCCAACCGAAGTACGCACAGGCTGCAATACAGCCGTACTTCACCGCAGCGTAGCCCAGGCCAAACCAGCCATCCATGACGCGACGACGAAGAACGAGACGAAGGCGCTCTTCCAGTTGCGCTCTCGAGAGACTCTTGATTCCGCCTTTGCCCATGCCGTTCTCCGTGCGGGACCGCCACGACGAGCGAGACTCCTACCATGCCCAACCGGTCGAGCAACCGCCTGAAACAGTCGCGTACTCCGAAGCTTCTCGCGTGCTATACTAGATCGGAGGCTACCGGTACGCCGCCGGAGCAACCCGAGCGGGTCGAAGGTCCGGCCGCCGCGGCTCTCGGCCGTCTTCGTGGACTCAACGGTGGGGCGCTCGGCTTCGGACGAGCGATGGTCGCGACGCTGGCGCTACTTGTCCCGAGGGTTCGTCGATCGGGGCTCGGGCCTCTGCCGTCCGTCATGGGCTTCCCTCCAACGTCGAATCTCCTGCCAGATTCGCCTAAGTTCCGCCATGCTCGCCCTGCTTCTCATGTGCGTGCGATCCTCGGCCGTTCCGCCGAGGGCCACCCAGAGAACCTGCAGGTCGTCGATCGTGTCGGCCGAAGGGGGCTGCGCTCCGTTCGCGGAGGTCGAAGTTCTAAACACCTCGTCGAACGCGTCGCGAGGCTTCGGTTTCGCCGGAACCGCGGCACCGCGCGTCAGATCGGTCGCTTCGTCTAGCGGGTCGCGAGGATCCGCGGCGTGGTATGGGCCTCCGTCCTTTCGGCGATGCGATGGGAGTTCTGCCGCGCCTGAGTCGGCCGTGCCCGGGACGACTCCGACGGACCTCTGGAACGGATCAGCAAGCAGAAGGCGATGAAGAAGAGTCTCGGCGGAGTCGAC
>CAZOLL010000233.1:0-7060 GCA_964580365.1 uncultured Phycisphaeraceae bacterium | reverse complement strand
GAGGGGTTCGTCGAGCGCGAGGACGACTTCGCGACGGTCGCGTTTTGGTACCAGAGCGGCAAGATGCGCGCGTTCGATCCGCTGCCGGCGCTTGCGGCGCGGCGGCTCCCGGAGATCGATCGCGTCATCGACGGCACGGAGATGATGAAGCACGTGACGGCGGGCGGCGGCGCGATCTCGCTCCAGGCCGGCGCGGCGTGGACCGGCGCGGGCCAGTTGTTCTTCACCGATGCCGACGGCGCCGAGGACGTGTGCGTCGAGATCGAGTTCACCGTCGCGGTCGAGGAGTACCGGCGCATCGTGCTCGCGCTCACCTCGAGCTACGACTACGGCCGCTGGCGCATCCGCCTCGACGGTGAGGTCATCTCGGACGGCGTCGACCTGTACTCGCCGGATGTGAAGGTCGACGAGCTCGCGTTCGGCGACAAGAAGCTCGCGATCGGGAAGCACCTCTTGCGCTTCGAGGCGCTGGGCAAGTCGGAGCACAGCACCGGCCGCCGGCTCGGCGTCGACTCGATCCGTCTTCGCGAGCGACGGATCCCGGAGGGCGGCCGGAAGTGAGCGCGTGGCGAGTTCGCGCCAGCGCGTAGAGTCTGCTCGCGGAGAAACTCATGAACCGGATGCGCGGGTTCGCGACACCCGGTTCGATCCCTGTTCCTGCTCGCGCGGCTTGCGCCCGGCGCGGAACCAACGTCGGTCCGCAAGCGTCACAACGAAGTCGATTCACGATCGGAGAACCCGATGAACTCCACGCGCTCCCTCTGCATTGCTCTCGCGTCCCTGCTTGCCGCCCCAGCATTGCGCGCGGGCGACGTCACCGTCATGGTCACCGGCGGCAAGCTCAAGATCGTCGGGAGCGCAGCCGCCGACGTCATCGCGATCGATCAGAACTTGGTCGCGAATGCGAAGCAGTTTCGCGTGACGCCGGGTGCCGGGACCACGGTGAACGGGGTCGCGGCAGCAGCGCTGTTCAACGGAGTCACGAACGACATTTCGATCGACCTCGGCGGCGGGGCCGATCAGGTCGACCTCACGGATCTCGAAGCGCCCGACGACGTCCGGCTCACGGTCGCCGCGGCCAGCACGCTCGACGTCGACACGTCCGAAATGAAGGTCGGCGGCGACCTGCGGGCGGACGCCGACGGGGCCATCGACATCCAGATGGGCCTGGTGCGCGTCGACGGCGACGTGCGAGTGCGCTCCGCGGGTGGCGCCGATCTGTTCGGGAACAGTGCATTCTCGATCATCAAAGGCGACCTCGTGCTCGATCTGGGTGATGGGGCGAACGTGGTCGACTTGGATGTGACTCTCGTGCGCGGCCGCGTGGACGTGACGACCGGGATCGGCGCGGATCTCGTCGATCTCGAGCTCGTCGGTATCGAAGGCGACCAAAGACTCGTACTGGGCGACGGAGCCGACGCGGTGTACATGCAACTCTTGACGATCGGCGGCGACCTCGACGTGAAGAAGGGCACGGGCTCTTTGTCGCTTCAGACGCAAGTCAGCTCGTTCGGCGCCGACGTGGACCTCGACTGCCGAAACGCGACACTGATCGCGCAAATGCAGGCGTGTGATTTCGGCGACGACGTGATGGCTCGCGGCGGCGCGAACAACGACGCCTTGCTGATCGACACGGTCTCGCGCGTCGCGGGAGACACGAAAGTCGCGTTGGGAGACGGGCTGAACCAGGCGATCTTCGGCGAATCGACGTTCGAAGGCGGGGTGAAGTACATCGGCGGCTCGGGTGTCGACGGGGTCGAGTTCCATACCGCGAACGTGCAAGGGCCGGCGAAGATCCAGTCGGGCACTTCGCCGATCGCGACGAGCAACGTCTTGATGGTCTCCACCTCCGGTCTCGCGAAGTCGTTGACGTTCGACGGGGGAGACAGCGATGACGAAGTGAGGTTCATGTCATCGATCCTGCGCGGCACGGCCCGCGTGCGACTACGTGATGGCGCGAACGAACTCGACCTGTTCACCAATCGGTTCTCGTCGGTCGACGCGAGTTCCGGCGCCGGCGCGGACACGATGCACGTCGACAGTGCGAACGCATTCGATCGTGACCTCAAGCTGGACGCCGGCGACGGCACGAACCTCGTGACCGTCACGCAGAACACGATCGGCGACGATCTTGTGGTCCGCACGGGAGTCGGCGTGGACACGGTGACCGTCAACGGCAACGTCGTCGGCGACAAGACCGACGTGAAGGACGCCGGTCCGTGACGCTCCACGTCACTTGAAGTCGTTCACCTGCCCGGCGTCGGTCGTGTTGTCGCGACCGGAGTTCGCGTTGCCGGTGAGCTCGTCGGCGTCGAAGCCGTCCCCCGAGCCGGTGTTGTCCTCGAGCCACGCGAACGCGCCCTGCGCGAACACGCCTTGAGCGACGTTCTTCTTGAAGCGGTTCCCAACGATCGTGGTGACGTTCGCTCCGGCCAGCACGATGATGCCGTTGCCGCCGTTGCCGCTGATCGTCGCGCGCTTCACGGTCGTCCCGCCGTGATCGAGGTACAGGCCGTGCGAAGTGTTCTTCTTGTAGGTGCCCTTCGAGATGACGACTCCGGCGCCGCCGCCGAGCACCCCGATCAGGTTGTTGCGCGCGGTGCATCGTTCGAGCAGGACGCCGGAGACGAGGGCCCCGTCGACCCAGAAGCCGCCGGAGCCGCCGTTCGTCACGGTGATCTTCTCGAGCCGGTGACCGACGCCGCGGATCGCCACGACGCCCGGCAGCGACGGGTTCGTGAAGCCCGCCCCGTCGAACGTCGAATTGCGGATCGCCCAGTTCGATGAGGTGGCCGCGAGCACGATCGAGTTGAGGAGACAGCCGTCGGCCTTGCATCCGTCGAGCGTGCCGTTCTTGCCCTCGAGCAGGTAGCCGAAGCCGACCATCCCGCCGAAGTCGCACGCGTCGAGCGTGACGCCCGAGACGTTCGTGCCGAGGACCGCCACCCCGACGTCGTCGCCGAACGTCCCCTTCAGGTTCTCGCCGTGGATGTTCAGCGATGCGCCCGCGACTTCGAGCGCGGCGACGCTGTCGCCGCTGGACCCGCTCTTCAGCACGAGGTTCTTCAGCGTGACGTTCGAGGAATCGAGCACGCGGATCGCCGGGTTTCCCGTCGTGCCGCGAACGGTGACCGTCGCGTTGCCGCCGCGTTGGAGCGTGAGCCGCTTCTGCGCCGTCGCGGTGAGGGTGATCGACACCATCTCGTCGTAGGTGCCGCCGGGGATCACGACCGTGTCGTTCGCATCCGTGTTCAGGATCGCGGCGTCGACCGCCTGCTGGATCGTCGTGATGCCGTTCGCCCCCACCTTGATGGTGTCGGCGCGCGCGTCGCGCGCGGCCGAGCCGGCCCACAGCGCGAGCGCGAGGCCGATCCACACCGAGAGGCGAGCGAACCACGGACGAACGATCGACGGCGAGGGGCTCATGGGCGGAGATTGAATCATGAACTCCATGTGTCGTTCGTTGCGACGCCAAACTTTCGTGGATTCAATGAAGCTCCGCGACGGCGTCGATCGGGTCGCGAAGCGAGGCGAGCCCCCATCGTGTTCGGTGCGATCAAGAGAGAGAAGACGCTCGCCCGGCTTCTGGCAGCCGCGATCGACAAGAAAGAGCTCGTCAAGCTCGCTCCCAAGCTGGCGTTGAGTCCGCTGCCGGGACGGCGGTTGAAGACGATGACGCCGGCGGAGCACGCGCTGCTCCTGGCGCGAAAGCTCCTCGACCCGTCTTCGCCGCCGAAGGTCGTTCAGGCGGTGAGCGGCGCGTTGCCGAGGCCGTTGTTCGCGTCGTCGGAATCCGCCGAGCCGGACCGCTGGCTCGCGCTCGGCCCGGCGGACGTCCCGCTCGAGACGCGCGTCCGCTACCTCTTGTTCGCCCTGCGCGACCCGGCGAACGCGGAGCGCGTCGGCGCGGCAATCGATGCCGGGTGGCTGGACGATTCCGAAGCCGTCCAAGACGAGGCGCCGGAGTCCACCCCCGACTCCACGGGGCTCGAACGAGCGCCCGACACGAGCGAGCTCGCGCGCCGCGCCTCGGCTGCGGAGGCGCAGCGCGACGCGGCCGTCGCATCGCGGGACGAGCTGCGCAAGGAATCGAGCGAACGGATTGCCGAGGCGAAGCGCGAGATCGCCGAACTGCAGAAGCGGCTCGGGCAGAAGAACCAGGACGCCGCGAAGTCGGAGCAACTCGTGCGCGAGCTGAAGTCCGACCTCGAGCTCGCGTTCCGGAAGGCGGCGCAGCACAAGCGCGATCTCGACCAGACACGCGCTCCGTCGGTGCGCGAGGCCGAGCTGGAAGAGCGACTGCGCGCCGCGGAACGGCGCGCGGACATCGAGGCGTCGAAGGTCGAACTGCTCGAATACCAACTCGATCTCCTCGAGCAGCCCGACGAGAAGGAGCGCGCGCCGCCGCCGCCGAAGGCGGATGACCCGCTGCCCGGCCGCGTCGCGGAGTTCGTGAAGAAGCACGGCCGCGCGCCGCGCATCCTCGTGCTCGGCGGCGCGGGCAAGCAGCGGTCCCACCTCGAGAAAGACTTCGCGGGCCTGAAGGAACGTCTCGGCGTCGAGGGCGAGTGGCGACTTGCCGACTACACTTCGTGGCATCGCGAGCTGCCGCGGTTGAAGAACGACCTGCGCGTGCGTTTCGATCTGCTGTTCGTCCTGCACTGGAACCGCACGAACTTCGTTCAGAAGATGCATGACGAGGCGCGCGCCGCCGGCACGCGGGCGCGGACGGTGTCGTACCGCGGGTTCCTCTCGCTCGAGCGCGCGGTGCGCGAAGAGATCGACCGGTTCGTCACGGAGAAGAGCTGATGCGGCGACTCGAAGGCAGGATGGCGATCGTGACAGGCGCCGGTCGCGGCATCGGGCGCGCGATCGCGACGGAGCTCGCCGCGGAAGGCGCGGCGGTGGCGTTGACGGGACGGACGCGCCGCGACCTCGACGACGTCGCGGCGTCGATCGCTCGCGCGGGCGGCGCGGCGCGCAGCGTCGCGCTCGACGGGCGCGATCTGGACGCCGGCGAGCGCACGATCGGCGCGATCGCCGAACAGTTCGGCGGTCTCCACATCCTGGTGAACAACGCGGGCATCTCGGGCCCGACCCCGCTCTCGAGCGTGACGCCGGAGCGCTGGCGCGACATCCTCGCGACGAACCTCGACGGCGCCTACTTCGCCGCGCGCGCCGCGCTCGCGCGCATGAAGGACCACGACGGCGGTCGCATCATCAACGTCGCGTCGATCGGCGCACAGGTCGCGTTCCCCGGGTGGACGGCGTATTGCGCCTCGAAGTCGGCGCTCGTCGGAGTGACGCGTTGTCTCGCGATGGAGGTGGCTCCGCGCGGCATCACGGTGAACGCGATCCTGCCGGGCTGGGTGAAGACGTCGATGGCCGACGAAGGCGTCGCGTCGATCGCGCGCGACATGGGCAAGAGCGTCGACGAGACGCTGCCCGTCCTCATGTCGCAGGTCCCGCTCGGCCGCATGAGCGAGCCGGACGAGGTCGCGGCGATGGCGGCGCACCTCGCGTCCGACGACGCGCGCGGCGTGACCGGCGCGTCGATGGTCATCAGCAACGGCGCCTACATGCCGTGACGATCGACCTGCGGACCTACTGCCACCTCGACGTCCTGCAACCGCAGCTCGCGTCGTTCCTCGCGACGGTGTCGCAGGGTTACCTCCCCGTCGAGCGGCAGGCCGCGCTCGTCGTCGAGATCGCGCCGGGAATCGCGATCAACCGCATCACCGACGTCGCGCTGAAGGCCACGTCCGTGACGCCGGGAATGCAGGTCGTCGAGCGCGCGTTCGGCCTGCTCGAGCTGCATTCGTTCGACCACGGCGCAGTGCACGCCGCCGGTGACGCGATCCTCCGCCACCTCGGCGTCGGGGCAAACCGTCGGCTGAAACCGCGCGTGGTGTCGAGCGAGATCATCACGGGCGTCGACGACCACCAGACGATGCTCATCAACAAGATGCGCCACGGCGACATGATCCTCGGCCGCGAGACGCTTTGGATCCTCGAGACGCATCCGGCGGGCTACGCGCTGCTCGCCGCGAACGAGGCTGAGAAGGCGGCGCCGGTGAAACTGCTCGAGGCGATCGGCTTCGGCGCCTTCGGGCGCGTGTGGATGGGCGGGCGCGAGGAGGAGCTGCGCGCCGCTTCCGCCGCGGCGGCCGCGGCACTCGCGGCGATCGACGGGCGCGTCGACGCCGGCGTGCGCGTCGACTGAACCGGCAGGAACGACGTGCGACGATGTGGAACTTCGACCCGATGGCGTTCGCGCACTCGTGCGCGGGCGTCAACACGTCCGCCGGAGAGCTGGCGAAGTTCGTCGAGGCGCTCGCCGCCGGAAAGCTGCTCGCGCCGGACACCGTGGAGCGGATGTGGAGCCTCGCAAAGCTACGCGACGGCAAGCCGTGTCTGATGGACGCGAGCGCCGGCATGGGTCTCGGCTTCATCGTCGAGACACGCAACGGGTACGAAGCGGTCGCCGGCTCGGGAGGTTCGAGCGTCGCGTTCCGGCACTCTCCGGCAGACCGACTCACGATCGTCGTGCTGACGAACTGCCAGGGAGTTCATCCGGACGAGATGGTGCACGGCGTCTCGGCGTGCTTCGTTCCGGAGTTGAAAGCCGGCGACGGACGCTGACCGCGCGTCACTCGATGCGCAGGCGCTGCTCCCCGTAGAGCGCGACGTCGACCGCGCCGAGGATCCCGGGCAAGAACGAGACGCGGAAGAGGAGTCCGTCGGCGTCGCGTGGGACGTCGAACACGACCTCGGCGTCGCACGACGCGCCCGGCGGGATCGGCTCGGTGCGCGCCGGTGGCAGCGCGCGGCTCGCATCGAGCGCCGCTTGCCCTTCCGGCGACCAGCCGAACTCTTCGCCCGACGGCGCGAACAGCTGCGCGATGCGCGGCTCGAAGCGGTACTCGACGCGCTTCGCGTGATTGTTGATCCGCACCGACACGACGACGAATCGGCCGCGCGGGAGGACCGGGCGATCGGGCGGGCCGAGCGAGTCGACGGACGTCGAGAGGTCCTTCTGCACCTCCATCCACCTCTTCGG
>CAZOLL010000232.1:0-7089 GCA_964580365.1 uncultured Phycisphaeraceae bacterium | reverse complement strand
AAGCGTCACGCCGGACACACGCAGGAGCAGGAACGTGATCGTCAGGGGCCCGACGAGCGCCCACCACGCGCCGGCGCTCGCGGCGATCGCGCCGAGACCCCACCAGACCAGCGTCTCGCCGAAGTAGTTCGGATGGCGAGAGTACCTCCACAGCCCGCGGTCCAGCGCGGCGGACGCGTTGCGCGCGTCGCGCTTCCAACGGAGGAGCTGGAAGTCGGCGATCGACTCGAGCGCGAGCCCGACCGCGAACGTGACGACGCCGGCGACGTCGAGGGCCGAGAGCGGCGCGTCCGCGTTCTCGAGCTGCGCGGCCTGCACCGGGAGCGCGACGATCCACATCAGCGCTCCTTGGAACAGGAACACGGTGAACAGGCTGCGGATCGGGAAGCGCGCGCCGTGCTCCTCGCGCATCGCGCGGTAGCGGCGGTCCTCGCCGTGGCCGAGGTTGCGGACCGCGAGAAACGCCGCGAGCCGCAGGCCCCACGCGGAGGTGAGGACGCAGACGAGCAGCCGGCGCGGAGCGACGTCGGGTGTCGCCGCGAACGTCGTCCACGCGATGATCGCGAACCCGACGCCCCAGAAGACGTCCGCGATGCTCGCGTCCTCGACGGCGAGGCTCACGAGCCACATCACGATCATCGAGCCGGCGACGACCGCGAGCGTCGTTCCGAGCACGATCATTTCGCATCCTCCACGGCGAGCGCGACGCTCGTCGCGACGACGAACGCGAGCCACACCGGAGCCGCGATCATGAGCAGGCGCGCCGCGGCGTCCGAGACGATCTGAGCCGCGACGGGCGCCGTCGCGACGGCGGCGACGATCGCGAGACAAGCGAGCAGACGCCATGCGCGCGAACGCCGCCAAGCCGCGAGGGCAAACCCCGCGAGGCCGAGGGCGAGCGTCACGTTGAACAGCGCGTCGAGCGCGAGCGAGCCGCCGAGCAAGGCGGCGCCGAGCGCGTGCGCCTCCGCGAGGGACGTCGCCGGCGCGACGTGGCGCGCCAGGACGATCGGCGCGAGCGTGCCGGCCGCGTCGACGACGGCGCCGATCGCGATCAGCGCTCCGCCGGCACGCGACGCAGTCGCACCGAGGCGCTCGCCGAGGATCCAGGCCCAGCCGGCGAGCGCGACGAGCCCGATCGTGAACGCCGCCGCGCTCGCGCACGCGGCGTCGGGAAGGCGGAGCGTCTCGTCGACCCACGCAGGGATCGCCCCCGGACGGTAGGCCGACGTGCGGTCGGTGAGCAGCACGACCCCCGACACGTTGCCGACGACGGCGATCACGCCGAGCGCCGCGCCGGCGAGCGCGGTCACGCGGCCGGACACGCTCGGTCTCCCGACTGTTCCGCCGCGGCGTCCGCCGTGCGCGCGCGGACGCGTTCCGGAACCCGGCGCAGATCGGACACCAACCCGACCAACGCGAGAATCCGGAGCAGCCAATACGTCAGGTCGAATTGCCACCACCGGAACCCCTGCGCGGCCGATGACGGGAAGAAGTGGTGGTTGTTGTGCCAGCCCTCGCCGAACGTGAGCACCGCGAGCAGCGCGCTGTTGCGGCTGTCGTCTGCCGTCGCGTACGGGCGCGACCCGCACAGATGGGCGATCGAGTTGATCGAGAACGTCGCGTGCCAGAGGACGACGAGGCCGAGGAAGTAGCCGCCGACCAAGAGCTGCGCGCCGCCCGCCGCGAGCGCGAGCGCTGCGACCGCGACGCCGGGAACGAAGTGGAAGCGCTCCAGCCAGACGAGCTCGGGGAAGCGCGCGAAGTCGCGGATGCGGTCGAGCGGCGCCTCGTCGAAACGGTTGCAGAGGAACCACTTCACGTGGCTCCAGAGCCAGCCGTGTCGCGGCGAGTGGACGTCATCGGACTGGTCGGCGCGGTCGTGGTGCGTGCGGTGGTGGCCTGCCCACCAGAGGACGCCGCGCTGGATCGTGGCCGTCGCGCCGAGCGCGAGAACGAACTGAAACACTCGCGAAGTGCGAAACGCGCGGTGCGCGAAGTAGCGGTGGTAGCCGGCCGTGACGAAGAACATCCCGAGCCCATACGTCGCGGCAGCGAACGTCGCTTCGCGCGGCGAGAACCCCAGGAAGGGGAGGAGGAGCAGCGCGCCGTGGACCGCGAGGAACGGCGCGGAAAGAAGCCAGTCGACTTCTGAATCGTCCCGGGGCGCGAGTGCGGACTTGATGCGCGAGCGGATGGACATGGTCGATCAGCGCCGGAACCCGGAGCGAGCGAGCACGATTTGCGCCACGCCGATGCGCCGCTCGAGGAAGCCGCCCTCGCAGTAGGCCAGGTAGAACTGCCACAGTCGCCGGAACGAATCCGTGGTCATGGCGGCCACGCGCTCCGCGTGGCGCGCGAGGTTTGCGCGCCACGCGGCGAGCGTGCGCGGGTAGTGGGGCGTGATGTCCTCCAGGTCGATGATCGAGAGGTCGCTCGCGTCCGTCGCGGCATCCAGGAGCGCCGTCACCGACGGGATGCAGCTCCCGGGGAAAACGAAGCGCTTGATGAAGTCGACCTCGCGGCGCGCACGCTCGAAGCGCCGGTCCGAGATCGTGATCGCCTGCATCGCCATCAGGCCGTGCGGAGTGAGCCGGGCCGAGCACGCGCGGAAGAAGTCGCGGTAGAACTCCGCACCGACCGCCTCGATCATCTCCACGGAAACGAGCTTCGTGTAGACGCCTCGCAGGTCCCGGTAGTCCGTGCGCAGCACTTCGACGCGGTCGGAGAGCCCGGCTTCGGCGACGCGGCGCGCCGCGACTTCGTGCTGGCGAGCGGACAGCGTCGTCGTCGTCACGCGGCAGCCGTGTCTCGACGCCGCGCGAATCGCGAACGCGCCCCAACCGGAGCCGATCTCGAGGAGATGATCGTGCGGGCCGAGATCGAGCTTCGCGCAGAGCCGGTCGATCTTCGCCAGGCTCGCGTCCTCGAGTGATGACTCGGCGCGCTCGAAGATGCCGCACGAGTACGTGAGCGTCGGGTCGAGCATCGCTTCGAAGAACTCGTTGCCGAGGTCGTAGTGCGCCGCGACGTTCCGGCGCGAACCGGCGCGGGTGTTCCGCGCGAGCGCGTGCCGGACGCGGGCGCCCACCGACAAGACCCGGCCGAGCCCAGAATCCACGCGGTCGAGCTGGTCGAGATTGCGTGCGAACAAGCGCACTGCTCGCGTCAGGTCGTCGGCGTCCCAGTCTCCGTCGATGAACGACTCGCTCGCGGCGAGCGAGCCGCCGAGCGCCACGCGCCGCCAGAATCGGTTGCGGTGCACGACGATGCGCGAACTCAGACCGTCGGCAGCCGGCTGCCCGACGCGGGCGAACCCGACGGCGTCCTCGATCTCGAGCTCTCCGGAAGTCATCGCGGCCAGGCGACCCAGGACCGCGCGTCGCCAGATCGATCCGCGCCGCGTCGTCGCACCGAGTTCGACTTCTCTCACGCAATCCATCGCTTCACCTCCGAGGCAGCGCGGGTGGTCGCGCGTGCCCGTGCTGTCTCGAGTCTTGCGGGGTGCTGGAAGAACGGCGTGCGCTTGCGCCAGAGCAGCAGCGCCTGCCACCAGATCGCGAGCAGGACGCGCCACGATCCGAACGGCTGGCGGAGCGCGGCGCCGAGGACCGCGCGATTCGTCAGCGCGCGACCGACGAGGCCGAGCCGGGCCTCGAAAACCTGCTCCCCGTTCTCGTGGTTCGTCATTCGGACGGTGAGACACCGGCCGGGAGCGCTTGCCGACCAGCGGTAGCGCTGCGTCATCGGGAAGAACGGCGAGACGTGGAACTCCTTGTCGAACTCGGCGCGCGCGCCGCAAGGTCCCGCGTCGAGGACGTAGGCGTGCCGTTCCCGCCACGGCGTGTTCGTGATCTCCGCGACGAGCGCTTCGAGCGTTCGACCGTCCTCCGCGAAGCAGTAATAGAAGGAGACCGGGTTGAAGACCGAGCCGAGGAAGCGCACCTGCGTGAGCAGTCGCACCGGGCCGCGGGGCCGCCGCCCGAGGCGAGCCGCGACGAGATCCTTCACTTCTCCGGCGAGCGGTCGCCGCGGGTCGCCGAGGTAGTCCTCGCGCCGGAACGACAACAGTCCGAACCGGACACGACTCCACAGCGGCGCGCGGAGCGGGAGGCGATCGAGTTCATCCAGGTCGAGATAGAAGAGGTGCACTCGGTAGGCGAAGCGGTGAGTCCGCGGCGCGCTGCGCGAGTGCATCACGCGTCCTTCGTAGAGCCGGCTCGCGAGCGCGCTCACGCGGCGACTCCGAGCCGCTCGGCGACCCGCATCGCGCTCACGACGCCGTCCTCGTGGAAGCCGTTCCGCCACCACGCGCCGCAGACGGACACGCGGTGGTGGTCGACGAGCTCCGCGTGTCGTTCCTGCGCGCGCACGGCGGCGGACGTGAACACCGGATGCGAATAGGAGAAGCGATCGATGACGGAGCCGGGAAGGATCGCGGCCGTGCGGTTCAACGTCACGAAGAACTGGTCGGTCCCCGCGAGCGACTGCAGCCGGTTCATCCAGTAGGTCACGCAGGCGCCGCGGCTCCGGTCGTCGTCGAGGTGGTAGTTCCACGAAGCCCACGCACGGCTCTTCTTCGGCATGAGCCGGTCGTCCGCGTGGAGCACGACGTCGTTCGACTGGAACGCGAAGCTCGAGAGCAACGCCGACTCGACGGCCGTCGGCTCCGTGAGCATCGCGAGGGCCTGGTCGGCGTGGCACGCGAGAACGACGTGGTCGAAGCGCTCGGCTGTGCCGTGGCGCGGCGTGACGAGCACCGAACGGTCCTCGCGGCGGATGCGCTCCACCGGAGCGCTGGTGCGAAACTCCGCGCGGGTCGCGCCGACCAGCGCGCGGACGTACTCGCGCGAGCCGCCGCGCACCACGAGCCAGCGCGGCCGGCCGTCGACCTGCAGGAAGCCGTGGTTGTCGAAGAAGCGCGCCAGGAATCGCGCCGGGAAATCCCGCACTCCATCGCGGTTCGACGACCACACGGCTCCGACCATCGGGAGCAGATGGTCCTCGACGAACGCGGCCGAGTAGCGGCCGCGACTCAGGAACTCCGAGAGGGGGATCTCGGAGCCCGGCGCGAGGAGCGCGCGCGCCTCGCGATAGAAGCGCAGCACGTCCCGCAGCATTCGATAGAAGCGCGGGCGGAAGAGGTTTCGCCGCTGCGCGAACAGCTCGTTCAGCCCGCCGCCCGCGTACTCGAAGTCGCGCCGGTCGCTTCGCGCGCTGAAGCTCATGTCGCTTTCGAGCGTCGCGACGCCGAGTCGCGCGAGCAGTCGGACGAAGTTCGGGTAGGTCCGTTCGTTGAAGACGATGAAGCCGGTGTCCACCGGGACGCGCTCCCCGCCGGATCGCGCCGCGACGTCGACCGTGTGCACGTGCCCGCCGAGCCACGACGCGGCTTCGAAGACGACGACGTCGTGCCGCGTCGCGAGGAGATGCGCCGTGACCAGACCGGAGACCCCGGCGCCGACGACGGCGACCTTCATGAACTCTCCTCCGGGCGGCGCAGCAAGGAGTGGGACACGAACCACTCCTCACCGTCCCGGAACGCGAACAGCTCGGCGCAAGCGAGGAAGAACATGCGCCAGCGGTTGAACACCCGCGTCGCTTCGGATGATCCGAACTCGGAAGCGAAGAGCTCGACGATCTCGGCGCGGCTCGCGAGCAGGCGCGCGTGCCAGGCCTCGGCGGTGCGTGCGTAGTGGGTCCCGTCCACGCGCCACTGCGCGGCGACGCCGAACGGCGCGGCCACGCGCCTCAGCAGGTCGGCGCTCGGCATCATGCCGCCCGTGAAGAAACTGCGCGCCATCCAGTCGTCGTCGTGCTCGGACTCGAACGGGTACGCGAACCGCGCATGCGCGAAGACGTGGACGAAGAGCGCTCCGCCGGGCGCGAGCCAGCGGTCGATCCGGCGCAGGAGCTCGCTCCAGTTCCGCATGTGCTCGAACATCTCGATCGACACCGCGCGGTCGAAGCGGCCGTCCGGCGCGAACTGGTTCATGTCGGCCGTGACGACTTCGACGTTGGAGAGCCCGTTTTTTCGTGCGCGGGCGAGGATGAACTCGCGTTGGCGCGACGAGTTCGAAACTCCGACGACGTGCGAGCGCGGAAAGCGAGCCGCGATCGCCAGCGTGAGGCTGCCCCATCCGCAGCCGAGCTCGAGGACGCGTTGTCCGTCCGACAGGTCAGCGCGCTCGATCGTCGTCTCGATCATCGCCGTCTCGGCGTCGTCGAGCGATGCGACGCCGTCGTTCCAGAGCGCGCTGCTGTACTTGAGCCGTCGACCGAGCACGCGCTCGAAGAACGCGGGCGGCACCTCGTAGTGCTGTGCGTTCGCCGCGCCGCAGTGCAGCGCGACTTCGCTCCTCGCCATCGTGGCCACCCATTCGTCGATCGAACGCGGTCGCTCCGATTCCGCGAGCAGGCGTCGGCGCAGGAGCCGGCGAATCGCCGCGCGCAGCACGGGCTCCGGCACGAGGCCTCGTTCGGCGAGTGAGAGCGCGATCTTCATGGGCGCGAGTGTCTGGACGATTTGGACGATTGTCAACAGAGATTCGACCAAATAGACCAGATTCCGTCGGTTTTTGCCGCGCATTTCGACCAAAACGTCCATAGACTTCGCTCGAGATGGCCGACCTCATCACCTCGACCGCGGCCGCGAAGCTGCTCGGCGTGCGACCTACGACGATCAAGCGCTGGGCGGATTCGGGCGAACTCCCGTGCGTGAAGACCGCCGGCGGACACCGCCGGTTCGATCGGTCGCTGCTCGAACGGCGCATGCGCCAGGAGCATCGATCTCGCGCAGACGATCGCTTCGGCGCGTGGATCGCGGAGCTGATCGAAGGCGGCGATCCGCTCCTCGCGCACGCCCGGCTTCTCGCCGCGCGAGCGCGGCTCGGCGCGTGGCACCGCGTCGCGGCAGAGCTCGGCGAGCTCTTGCGCGAGCTCGGCGAACGCTGGGCGAGGGGCGAGCTGTCGGTGATCGAGGAGCATGTCGCGTCCGCCGCGTTGTCTCGCGCCCTCGCCGCCGCGAGCTCGTCGATTCCCGTCGCACCGGATGCCCCGCGCTGCCTGCTGGCGTGCGCAGAGAACGAT
>CAZOLL010000231.1:1375-7107 GCA_964580365.1 uncultured Phycisphaeraceae bacterium | reverse complement strand
GTCCGCGAGGACGACCCGATCGATCTCGACGGCAATGGCTTGTTCGACGACGACGTGTTCCTCGCGAGCATCCAGCCGAACGACGTGTACCTCGATGACTCGATGGTCGTGTTCTTCCTCGCGACACTCCGCAACGGCGCGGGCACCGGTCTCGGCGACGCGTTCCTCCGCATCGAAATCTGCGGGCCGGTGACGAGCTACGGCACCGGCTGCGCCGGATCGGGCGGCTTCGTCCCGACGCTGTCGCTCACCGGTTGTCCGCGACCCGGCGGCACGGTGACGCTCGGGGTCGCGAACGGCCTCGGCGGCGCAGGTGGCCTCCTCTTCTTCGGGTTCGCGCAGGCGTCGATTCCGATGCAGAACGGCTGCACGCTCCTAGTGACGCCGGTCTTCCCCTCGCCGCTCGCGTTCCCGCTCTCCGGCGCGGGCGCCGGCGGCGGCACGTTCTCCATCCCCGCGAATCTCCCGCTCGGCACGTCCGGCCTGATCATCGACATGCAGGCCTTCGTGATCGACGGCGGCACGTTCCAGGGATACTCGAACTCGAACGGCGTCGAGTTCGAGATCGAATGACGAGCGAGTGACCCAAGACCTGAAGTGATCGGCGCCGCCGGCCCGCGCCCCGGGCGCGGTGGGGCGCCGCTTCGTCTGGTGGGCCCGCCTGGAGTCGAACCAGGACGCTACGGATTATGAGTCCGCTGCTCTGACCAGTTGAGCTACGGGCCCGGTTTCCCGGATGCATCGGCCGGCGTGGACGTCGCGGGCTCGGTCGCGGGCTCGTCGAGCGCGTCGAGGGCGGCTTCGAGCTTCTTCTTCACGGCGGCGTCCTTCTCGAACTCGACCGCGGAGCGCAGCTTCGCGCGCGCCTCGTCCTTCTCGCCGGCTTCCGCGAGCAGCAGGCCGAGGTTGCCGAGTGCACGACGGTCGTCCGGCCGCAGCGCGAGGCAACGCTCGTAGATCGCGCGCGCTTCCGCCGACTTGCCTTGCAGATGCAGCACCGCGCCGAGGTTGTACAGCGCGTCGGCCTCGCGCACCGCTCGACCAGCGGCGGCGGAGGCGGCCTGGCGGAGGATCGTCTCGGCGCCGGCGAGATCTCCGTCCTCGACGCGGAGCTCGGCGAGGTGGTGCAGGGCGATGTCGTTCTCGGGGTCGAGCTCGACCGCCTTCTTCAGCAGCTCTTCACCCCGCGCCGCGTCGGCGTCGTCACGGCTTGCGACGAGGATCGCGCCGAGCTCCGTGTACCCGAGCGCGTCGTTCGGCTCGGCGGCGATCAACTCTTCGAGCGCTTTCTTCTCGGCGATCGGCTGGCGCAGCTTGCGGTGCGCACGCACGATCAAGAGCCGCGCGTCCTTCTGGTGCGGGTCGAGATCGACGGACTTCTTCAGGTCGAGCAACGCGGAGTCGAAATAGTTGCGGTCGTACTGCAGCTTGCCGCGCGTGTAGAAAGCGACCGCGGAGTCCGGCGAAGCGTCGCACGCCAGACCTGCCTGCTTCACCGCGTCGTCGTACTTGCGCGGATTCCCGTCCACGACGGCCTGCGCGGCGCGCGCTCGCGCGACGACGAGATTGTTCGTCGGCGAGAACGGGTCGAGCTGCATCACGACCTCCGCGACTTCGTTCGCCCGCACGAGGTCGCCGTCCCGCAACGCCTGCTCGACGATGCCGGCGTCGATCGCCGCCTGCTTGCGTTCGGCGTCGCTGACTTCGTCGCGCGCCTTCTTCGGCGCCGCGGCGCACGCAAACGCTCCCGCGACGATCAAGAGCGCCGCGAGCGAGAAACCCGCGCGAGTGCGCGCCACAGCCATGCTTCCTCCCGCTTCGCTTTCGTTCCGCATCCGCGCAGAGCGCCGTCAGATCGTGGGCCGCTCGCCCGGCTTCGCCTTCGGCGCCTGAGTTCCAGCGATCTCCGGAGGTGCGTTCGGCTTGACGCGCACGCTCTTCGCCGGAATGCCGACGTGGACGTGGTACGGCCGCACCGGCTTGGTCGCGAGCCCGCACGCGCCGAGCATCGAGTTGGGACCGATGCGAGTGCCGGAGAGCACGGTCGAGTGGTACGTGACGCGCGCCAATGGACCGATCTCCGTGAGGCCGAGGTCGATGTCGTTCGGGTCGACGATGTCGTGGGAGTGCGAGTACACGTTCACATAGTCGGAGAGCGAGCACCCGTCGTGGATGATGATCTCGCCGCGGTCGTCGAGCAGCACGTTGCGGTGCACCGTGACGTTGTCGCCGACCGAAATGTTGTATCCGTAGGTGATCTCGACGCCCGTGAAGAGCTTGAGGTTCTTGCCGCAGCGCTTGAACACGTGCTGCGCGATCGTCCGGCGCATGCGGAAGCCGAACGCGAGATTGTTGCCGAGCGGCGTCAGGTCGAGCGCCTTCCACAACCAGATGAGCGGCTTCCTCGGCGCATACTTGGCGACGTCGAGCTCGGCGTAGTACTCGGGCTCGAGCGTGATGTTGCGCGGGTCGAACGAGAGCAGGTGCGCGCGCTCCGCGAGCGGAGTCTTCGGCGACTCGACGCGCTCCTTCCACGATGCCGCGCGATCGCCGAGGTGGATCTCCGCGAGCGTCTGCCGCACGAGCTCGTTGCGGTCGACCTTCGGGTCGGCGAGCTGCTGCTCGAAGTCGGCGAAGTAGGCGTCGAACGCGCGGCTCCCCCGCTCGTCGATCTTCAGCTCGCGGAGACCCGGGTAGGTCTTCCGCAGCACGCGGAGGCCGGAGTATTCGTCCATTGAGGCGTCCTGAATGCGTCCGCGATTGACGCGGGCCGTCGAGCAGGTCACTGTAGGCGCCTCGGGTGCCGAGTCAATCAAGCCCGGCGGCGACGGAAACCGACAGGACTGCAGAGGACCGCACGAACCCGTGACCGAATCCACCGCGACGCGCTCGACCGCACCAGACTTCCCCGCGGACCGCGTGTGGTTCAACGTCGCGCGCCCGCTCTCCCTGAAGTCGGACCTGCGCGGCAAGCTCGTGTTGCTCCACTTCTGGAGCGCGAGCTCCGTCGCGTCGGTGCACCGCCAGCAGGACCTCGAGCGCATCGCCGGCATGCTCGGCTCGCGCGGATGCGTGGTCGTCGGCTGTCACGCCGCGCGATTCAAACGCGAGAACGAGCTCGACCACGTCCGCGGCGCGGTCCTCGAGCTCGGCATCGAGAACCCCGTCGTCGCGGACAAGAACCTCGAGATCTGGCAGCGCTACCGAGTGCGCGCTTGGGGCGAGACGGTCGTTGTCGCGCCCGACGGCACGATCGCGGGCCGCGTCGGCGGCGAGGCCGCAGCCGGCGCCGTGCGGGAGCTCGCGCTCTCGACAATGGATCGCCACGCCGGTTCACTCGACGCGCGGCCGCTCGACCTCCGACTCGAACGCGACCTCGAGCCGGCCGCCGACCTCGCGTTCCCCGAGCGCGTGCTCGCGACCGCCGAGCGCCTGTTCATCTCGGACGCCGGCCACCACCGCATCGTCGTGACCGCGCGCGACGGCCGCTTCCTCGACGCGTTCGGCAGCGGCCGCGCGGGGCACGCGGACGGCGACGCGAGCACCGCGGAGTTTCGTCGCCCCCACGGGCTCGTGCTGGCCGGCAACGTCGTCCTCGTCGCCGACACCGGGAACCACGCGATCCGCGCCATCGACCTCATCGAGCGCCGCGTCACGACCGTGGCCGGCACGGGCGCGCGCGCGAGCGGACCGCTCGCGGGCGGACCCGCGCTCGAGACCGCGCTGTCCGCGCCCACCGACCTCGCGGTCCACTCCGGCGGTCAGGTGCTCATCACGATGTCCGGAGCTCATCAGCTCTGGCGACTCGATCGCGCCGCCGGCCGCATCGAGCCGTTCGCCGGCACCGGCGCCGCGCTGCGTCTCGACGGCGACTTCGCGGACTCCGCGTTCGCGGAACCCACGGGCATCGCGCTCGAGCGCAACCACCTATGCATCGCCGACTCCGAATCGTGCTCGATCCGCCGGCTCGATCTCGTCGAGGACCACGTCGGCACGATCGCCGGCGGCGGCCCCGACCCGCGCGATCTCTTCCACACCGGCGACGAGGACGGCAAGGGTTTCGGCCGGCGCTTCCAGCGGCCGATCGGCCTCGCCGCGCGCGCCGGCGTCGTGTACGTCGCCGACTCGTTCAACCACAGGCTCCGCGCGGTCGACACGGTGAGCGGTCGCGTGACGACCGCCGCCGGCACCGGCGCGCCGGGACATCAGGACGGGCCCGCCGAGGAGGCGACATTCCGCGAGCCGCACGGCGTCGCGGCAACCGAAGAGTGCCTCTACGTCGCCGACACCGGCAACCACCGCATCCGCGTGGTCGACGTCGAAGGTCAGACGGTCTCGACGCTGCGCCTCTCCGGCGTTCCGATCCCTCCGTGCGTGCTGCGCGCACCGCGTTCCGTCGCCTACTCGGGGCAATTCCCCGACCTCGCCGCGCAGGTCACGCACGCGGCATTGCGCGCGAACGTCCTGCCCGGCACGGTGCTGGTGCGCATCGCGATCACGCTGCCGCGCGGCGCCACGCTGGTCGACGGCCCGTCGCGCATTTCCGCGCGACGCATCCACGGCGCGATCGACGCCGACTTCGCCGCCGAGCCGTGCAACCGCATCGACCCCGCGATTCCCATCGGCGTCGACGGGCCGGGGGAGTTCGAAGTCGCCGCGCTGTACTACTGGGGCGCGCCGGACGGCCGCGTGTTCCTGCGCGCGGCGCGCTGGCCGGTCGAAGTCCGCGTCGACGTCGCGGGCGCGGACTCGATCGCGCTCGCCGACGCGCTCGACTGAGCCCGCGTCACGGCGTGATCGTCAGCTCGATCGCGTGCGCCTTCTCCGCGCGGTAGCGGATCACGACGTTTTTGCCCTGAGCATCCGAGACGAGGAAGCGGAACGCTCGGCGACCGCGGCCCGAGACGCCCGCGTCGTTCTTCAAGCGCTCCGGTTCGTTCTTCACCGGGTCGAAGGTGCGGGAGTCGAAGCGGTCGACGAAGCCACCGGCCACGACGCGCGCGCCGACCTCGACCTCGCACGTGACGAAGTCCGGCAGCCCGATGCGCCGGTCTTGCGCGACGCGCAAGCGCGTCGGGATCACCTTCGGGTTCTCGACCTCCACCGTGATGCGCGTGAGACCGGGCGCCACCGCGACCGCCTCGCTGCGCGCGAAGCGGACGACCGGCATCTCGCCGGCGTGGAACATCGTGAACGCGAAGTTGCGGTGCGCCTCTTCCTCGAGCATGAACGCGGGCGTCACGCGGGAGCCGAACTTCGTCGGGCCGCCGATCAACACCTTGCCGTGGATCGGGTGCTCGTGCTCCGTGTACGGCGTGAAGTTGGCGCCGAACTCGAGCCGGTCGCGCGCGACCCACGTCTTGTCCGGGTCGAACGCGCCGTCGCGCTGGAACCACTTCCCCTCGTTCCAGATCTCGTTGGTGAAGCTCGCGATCCCGAGGCCCTCGGCGGTCCAGTTCACGAAGCCGCCGTGCACCACGTACAGGTCTTTCCAGATGATCATGTACTTGTAGTAGGGCAAGAGCTGCTCGCCGAGCTTCCCGATCTCGTCATACATGCGCACGTCCTGCGGCGGGTAGGCGCCCGACTCGAAGTCGGCGCCCGGACCGCGCAGGATCATGCCGCCGGCGTTGTGGTAGCTCTGCACTGCCGCGATGTTCGGATGGTCGAGGATGAAGTCGCCGAGCGCGCGCGTCTCCGGTGCGGAGAACGGATACGGCCCCGCGCCGAAC
>CAZOLL010000231.1:0-1365 GCA_964580365.1 uncultured Phycisphaeraceae bacterium | reverse complement strand
AACTGCACGTGGTCCGGCTGCCAGTCCGACGGCCAGTTGCGGTTCATGTCGTCGCCGCCCGGCGGGTCCTCGTTCACGCGGCCGTCGCCGTCGTTGTCGATCCCCTCCGAGCCGACGTTGGTCCACTCGCCCTTCTGGTCGTCCTTCACCTGCTTGAAGATGCGCGGGTCGAACGGGTCACGGATCCAGCGGCCCGACGGGTCGGGCTTCCACATCTGCGTGATCGACCCGTCGCCGTCGATGTCGTCGGGCGGGTCCTCGTCGACGAGGCCGTCGTCGTCGTCGTCGACCGGACGCGCGTTGCCGCGGCTGCTCGACGAGCTGTTGGGCTTCGCGAACCAGCGGTCGCGGCCGTCGGGGTTCTGCGAGACGAGGCAGTAGAAGCTCTTCTCGTCGAGCAGCTGCGTGAGCTGCGCCACCTTGCCGTACGACTTCGTCAGCTGATGCACCGTGTACAGCACGATCTCGGCACCCTGCACCTCGTTGCCGTGCACGTTGGCGTCGATCCACATCGCGGGCTTCTCGCGATCGGTCCCGGTCTTCGGCGAGTTGACGACCGCGACGATCATCTCGCGACCCTCGAGCGACTTGCCGATCGGAACGAGCGTGACGAGGTCCGGATGCGCGGCGCGGATCTGCTTCAGGGCGTCGATCAGTTCCTCGTAGGTGAGGTAGTGGTCGAAGCGAAACTTCGGTTCTTCAGCGACGGCGGCCGCGGCGCGCGCAGACGGCGCGAGGAGAGACGAGAGCGCGAGCGTCGCCGCGGTGAAGCAGAAGATCGAAGAGCGGGCGTTCATCGGTCGGTCTCCTGCAGCGTCACGCTCATCTTGCGTTCGCCGAGCGCGGCGGAGCGCACCGTCACCTCGACGGTCGACCCGGCGGCGCCGGCGACCACCCACTCCGCGCGCGCGCGACCGCCGCCGCCGTCGATCTTCTGCGAGCGCTGCAGTCGGTTGCCGCCGAGCAGCCGGTCGTCCTCCACTTCGATGCGGAACACCGTCGGCAGGAGTCGGCGCACTTCGAGGCCGATCGACGAGGCCGTCGGCAGCACGCCGTCGTTCACGGCCGTCATCGTCACGTTCCACGCGCCGCCGCCGAGCGCTTTCACGCGCGCCGGTGCGAGCGTGACGCGCGGCAGCCGCGCGAGGATCTCCACGACGAACGCGGTCTGCTCGCCGATGTCCACGGCGTTGTCGCCGATCCGCTCGATCGCGCGGCCGACCATCACCATGTGGGTCGCCCACTCCCGCACGTCCGGGTCCTCGCCGACGGCGATCGCCAGCTGGAAGATCTCGCGGTTCAGACGGTTGATCTCGCGATCGGTGCGCACGAGGTCCCAGGCCATGTCGACGTCCCGCTCGGCGA
>CAZOLL010000230.1:0-7115 GCA_964580365.1 uncultured Phycisphaeraceae bacterium | reverse complement strand
CACTCCGACTCCTTCTACATCGGCTACCAGCCGGCGATGCAGCCCGCTCTCGCGCGCTTCGTCCGCGGACGCGTGCTGCTCCTCGGAGCGATCGCGCTCGCGGTCGCGCTCACCTGCGTGCTCGCGCAGCGCGGCTTCGCGCCGGGCGTCTTCGAGTTCGGGAACGAGCGCGAGTTCGACGGCTGGGTCGAGACGTTCCCGGCGCCGGCCTTGCTCGTCGCCCGCTCGGACCCGGGCGCTACCGGCGCTACCGGCGCCAGCGGCGCCAGGGGCGGCGCGAGCGACGCCTCGCGCTGGCTCGTCGTCGACCAGGGCAAGTTCTCCGCGCTGCCGCGCCTCGCCGCTTTCTCGGGCAAACACGTCACGGTGCGCGGCACTCTCGTCTTCCGCGAGGGCACGACGATGCTCGAGCTCGCGGGCGACCCGCGCCTCCACCCGGTGCAGTCGCCGCCGCCGGCGACCGCGGACGTGGAGCTCGGGACGCGCGCTCTGCGCGGCGAGATCGTCGACGCCAAGTGCTGGCTCGGCGTGATGAAGCCCGGCGAGAAGAAGATCCACCGCGCGTGCGCGATCCGCTGCATCAGCGGCGGCATCCCGCCCTTGTTCGTGGTCGACGCGGGCGGCGCGCTCGTGCAGCTCCTGCTCGTCGACGCGGACGGCGGCTCGGTCAACGACCGCGTGCTCGATCGCGTCGCCGAGCCGCTCGAAATCGAAGGCCGCGTCGTCCGGCGCGGAAACCTACTCTTCCTGCACTCCGACCCGGCGACATACCGCCGGATCGAATCGAGGTGATGGTCATGCCGTTGCTCGCGCGATCCCCGTCCGCGACGTCCTCGCAGTCGTCTTCGCAGTCGTCTTCGCAGTCGACTGGGGGTCCCGATCGATTCCTGCCTCCGCTCGACGAAGTGCACGGCGCATACCGCCTGCGCTTCGCGACGAGCGAGAAGGAGAAGGAGGCGATCTACCGGTTGCGCTTCGACGTGTTCGGCCTCGAGCTCGGCGAAGGGCTGCCCGAGGCCTACACGACCGGTCGCGACAGCGACCCGTTCGACGCCGTGTGCCACCATCTGCTCGTCGAAGACGTCGCGACCGGCGAGGTCGTCGGCACCTATCGCCTGCAGCTCGCCGAAACGGCGGCGCGCGGCCTCGGCTTCTACTCGGCCACCGAGTTCGACTTCTCCGCACTGCCTTCGCGCATCCTCGGTGAATCGGTCGAGCTCGGCCGTGCCTGCGTCGCGATCCATCACAGGAATCGCGCGGTGCTCTTCCTCCTGTGGCGCGGGCTCGCGGCCTACCTGCTGTGGAATCGGCGGCGGTACTTCTTC
This sequence comes from uncultured Phycisphaeraceae bacterium, assembly GCA_964580365.1. Lineage (GTDB taxonomy): Bacteria > Planctomycetota > B15-G4 > B15-G4 > JADJEK01 > CAZBOK01. Next base: position 5,790 of record CAZOLL010000230.1, on the reverse strand, counting down.
GGCTGCTCGTCGCTGACCTCGCAGGACATCGCGACGGGCGCGCGATTGTTCGCGCAGCTCGAGAAGGACGGGCTCGTGTCGCGCGAGTTCGCGGTGCGTCCGCGCGCCGGTTTCGAGTGTGGCGCGGCGCCGCCGGGCAAGAAGGTGGAGCTGCCGCGGCTGTTCGCGATCTACGTGCGCCACGGCGCGGTCGTGCTCGGACCGCCGGCGATCGACCGCGACTTCGGGACGATCGACTTCCTGACCTTCCTCGACATCGCCAAGCTGCCGCGGAAGATGTTCCGCATGTTCACCGAGGGGCTGCCGGTCCCGCCGGCACCGGCCGCACGGGCCGCACAGGCGGGAGGTGTGGCGTGAACCGCATCCCCGCGCGCATCCGGATGGTCCTGTTCGTCCTGTTCACGCTGCCGATGTTCGGCACGTACCTGCTGCTGCGCGCGCTGCTCACGCCGTTCGCGCCATTCGCACGGGTACGGCGCGCCGCCGAGCGCACGATGATCCGCGGCTGGGCGAAGGGCGCCGCGCGGCTCTTGTGCATGAAGGTGCTCGTCGAGGGGCCGGTGCCGAAGCCGCCGTTCTTTCTCGTGTCGAACCACACCGGCTACGTCGACATCGTCGCGTTCCTCTGCGCGGTCGACGCGACGTTCCTCTCGAAATCGGAGGTCGGCTCCTGGCCGCTGCTCGGAATGCTGGCCCGCGGCGTCGGCACGCTGTTCATCGACCGCGAGAAGCGCCGCGACCTGCCGCGCGTCGCCGAGATGCTGCGCGGCGCGCTCGCGAGCGGCAAGGGCATCATCGTGTTCCCCGAGGGCACGAGTTCGGACGGCCGCGCCGTGCTGCCGTTCAAGCCAGCGACCTTCGAGGCGGCGGCGCGACTCGGCATCCCGGTCCACGCCGCGTGCCTGGTGCACTCGACGAAGCCTTGCGACCCGCCCGCGTCGGAGGCCGTCTGCTGGTGGGGCGACGCGGAGCTGGTGCCGCACCTCTCCAAGCTCGCGAGCCTCGGCGGCTTCACGACGACGATCCGCTTCGCGCCGGTCGCGGTGCCCGCCGCGGACCGCAAGGCGCTCGCGGAGCAGTCGCACGCGCTCGTCGCCGGCCTGCTCGGCGGCGAATCGAAGGGCGTCGCAAACGGCGAAGCGTTCGCGATCCTGCGCGATGCGCTCGCACGCGTGCTCGAACAGGCCGTCGCTCTCATCGATTCGATCGACGAGGAGACGTTCTCCGCGGCCGAGCCCGGGCTCGCGCTCTCGTCCGTCGGCGCGCACCTGCGTCACGTCGGCGACGCGGTCGAGCGGTTGCTCGAGCGTGACGCGGCAGCGGTCGACTACGACGCGCGCGCGCGCGACGTCCTCCTCGAGATCGACCCGGAAGCCGCACGCGCCCGGTTCGAGCGCCTCGCGGCGACATCGCGAGCTCTCGAGCGCCCCTCGGGCCCGCTCCTCGTCAACATCGACTCGCCGTTCGGCGAGGCGCCGGTGTATTCCACGTCGTCGATCGAGCGCGAGCTGCAGTTCGCGGCCGGCCACTGCGTGCACCACTTCGCCCTCGTCGCGCTGCGGCTGCGGTTGCTCGGCGTCACCGTCCCGAACGGGTTCGGCGTGGCGCCCGCGACTCTGCACCACCTCGAGCGCCTGCGATGTGCACGCTGACCTGGCGCCGCTTCGCGCGCGCCGGGGAGTCACACGGCGGCTACGAGCTGTTCTTCAACCGTGACGAGAAACGCACGCGCGGTCCCGAGCTGCCGCCGCTCGTGCGGCGCGCCGGCCGCGGCCTCGCGGTCTCGCCGAGAGACTCGGACGGCGGCGGCACCTGGATCTCCGGCAACGACCGCGGTGTCTCGCTTGCACTGCTGAACGGGTACCGCGAGAGCGACGCCGCGCGCGGATCGTTCGAGAGCCGCGGGCTCCTCGTCACGCGGCTCTCCTCCGAAGACGACCAGGACGGCGTGCTTCGCGTGCTGGCGGCGCTCGACCTCGCGTCGTTCCGCTCGTTCACGCTGGTCGCGTTCGACACGCACGCGGCGCCGTCGGTCGCGACGTGGGACGGCGCGCGGCTCTCCGTCGATCGAGCTTCGGATTCGCACGCGGCGTTCGTCACCTCCTCCTCGTTCTCCGCGCCGCTCGTCACCGCGCGACGTCGCGCCGCGTTCGACGCCTTGTCCGAGAACGGCCGCTCCGCGCGCCTGCTCGCGCTGCACCGCGGGCACGCGTTCGGCGCGAGCGCGTGGTCGGTCTGCATGCACCGCCCCGACGCGGAGACGCGCAGCTTGACGCGCATCCGCGTCGACGACGGAGCGCTGCGCCTCGACTGGCACGCGGGCCCGCCGTGTCGCCGGGAAGCCGCGCTCGTCACGAAGATTCCGCTCGCGGTGCGCGTGTGATGCGCGCGCGGGCCGCGCTCGCCCTCGCCGTTTGGGTCGCGGCGACGCTCGCCTCCGACCTGTGGATCTCGCGCGCCGAGTCGCCCGTCGAACCGCGCGCGGGCGAGACGGTCGTGCTCGTCCCCGATGCGCCGACCGGCGAAGCGCGGATGCTCGTCCGCGACACGGGCGCGCCGGCGTCCGACCCGGACGCGCCGGCGATCGTGCTGATCCACGGCAGTCCAGGAACGCTGCAGGATTTCCGCGGGCTCGCCGATCGCCTCGCCCCGCACGCGCGCGTCATCGTGCCGGACCTCCCCGGATTCGGCCGCTCGCAGCGGCGCGTCGGCGACTATTCCGCTGCGCGCCACGGCGCCCAGTTGATCGCGATGCTCGACCGGCTCGGCATCCGCGGCGCGCACCTGGTCGGGTTCAGCATGGGCGGCGCGGTCGCGCTCGAAGCGGCCGACGCGGCGCCCGACCGCGTGCGCTCCGTCGTGATGGTCGGCGGCCTCGGCGTCGAGGAGCTCGAGCTGTTCGGACGCCACGACCTGAACCGGATGGTGCACGCGGGACAGCTCGCGGCGCTCCAGCTCGCGCGGTGGTGCACGCCGCACTTCGGCCTCCTCGATCGCCAGCCGTTCGACGTCGGGTACGCGAGGAACTTCTTCGACACCGACCAGCGCCGGCTGCGCCCCGCGCTCGAGCGATTCGGCGCGCCGATGCTGATCCTGCACGGACGGCAGGACCCGCTGGTGCCGTTCGCCGCGGCGACGGAGCACGCGCGCATCGTGCCGCAGGCGCGGACGATCGCGTGGGACGACGGTCACTTCCTCCTGTGGACGCGGCCGGACGAGGTGGCGGCCGCGATCACGTCGTTCGCCGGCGACGTCGAGGCCGGCCGCGCACCGACCCGTGCGAGCGCCGATGCCGACCGCGTGCGCGCCGCATCCGCGTCGTTCGACACGAAAGCGGCGCCGGCCGCGAGCGGGATCGCCGCGCTGGTGCTCGCGCTCCTGCTCGCGTTCGCGACGTTCGTCTCCGAGGACCTCGCGTGCATCGGCGCCGGCCTCTTGGTCGCGTCCGGCCGGCTCGACGCGCTGCCCGCGGTGCTCGGCTGCCTCGGCGGCATCTTCGTCGGCGACCTCGGGCTGTTCCTGTTCGGACGCGCGCTCGGCGTCGCGCTGCTCGACCTCTGGCCGTTCTCGCGGATGCTCGGCGCGGGCGGACTCGAGCGCGCGCGCGCCCTGCTCGCGAAACGCGGCGCGGCGGCGGTGATCACGAGCCGATTCCTCCCGGGCCTGCGCGTGCCGACCTACCTCGCAGCCGGTGTGCTCGGCATGGGGCTCGTGCGGTTCTCGGCGTGGTTCCTGCTCGCCGCCGCGGTGTGGACGCCGCTGCTCGTGCTCGGCGCCGCGTGGGCCGGCGAGGCCGCGGCGGCGCGGCTCGGCGCGTTGCTCGACCGCGGCCCGTGGATCGTCGTTCCGGCGGTGATCGGGCTCGTCGTGCTGTGGCGCATCGCGTTCGCGTGCCTCACGTGGAGCGGGCGGCGGCGTCTCGTCGGCCGGTTCCGCCGGCTCACGCGCTTCGAGTTCTGGCCGGCGTGGGCGTTCTACCCGCCGGTCGTCCTGCACCTCGTGCGCCTTGCGTTCCGCCACGGCGGCTTTCGCGTCGTCACCGCGGTGAACCCGGGCATCGAGACCGGCGGCTTCATCGGCGAGTCGAAGCGCGCGATCCTCGAGCGGCTCGCCGGCGCGGGCGAGCGCGTCGCGCGCCACGCGTTCGTGCCCGTCGCGTCGCCGCCCGACGAGCGAGTGCGCATCGTCGACGAATTCCTGCGCGAGCATGCCCTCGACCTGCCCGTCGTGCTGAAGCCGGACGTCGGCCAGCGCGGCTCCGGCGTGCGGATCCTCCGCGAGCGCGCCGCGCTCGAACGCTTCCTCGCGATCGAGATGGCCGTCGACCACGTCGTCCAAGAGCACGTCCCGGGTGTCGAGCTCGGCATCTTCTGGGTGCGCGCCCCGAGCGAGCCGCGCGGGCGGATCTTCTCGATCACCGAAAAGCGCATGCCGGCGGTGACCGGCGACGGGCGCCGCACGCTCGAGCAGTTGATCCTCGCCGACCCGCGCGCCGTCTGCGTCGCGCCGCTGTACCTCGCGCGCCACGCCGCGCGCGCCGACGACATCGTGCCGGCAGGCGAGCGCGTGCAGCTCGTCGAGCTGGGGACGCACTGCCGCGGCGCGGAGTTCCTCGACGGCGCGCACCTGAAGACGGCCGAGCTCGAGGCGGTGATCGAAGAGGTGAGCCGCACCTTCGACGGCTTCTTCTTCGGGCGCTACGACGCCCGCGCGCCGAGCCTCGAGCACTTCCGCCGCGGCGAGGGGATCAAGGTCATCGAGCTGAACGGGGTCACCTCCGAGGCGACGCACGTCTACGATCCGAAGCACCGGCTCACGGACGCCTACCGCGTGCTGTTCGAGCAGTGGCGCCTCGCGTTCGAGATCGGCGCCGCGAACGCCGCGCGCGGCGCCGCGACCACGACGCCGCTCGAGCTCGTGAAGCGCTTCGTGCGCTACCGTCGCGCCCAGAAGAGCCATTGACGCGAAACAGCCCGTAACCGCGCTGCGTCTCATCGCATCGAATCGGCTCCTGGACTCCGGAGCAGCAACATGCCCCCTCGCACCGCAGACAACGCCCGCGCGAAGGGCAACGCCCCCACCCCGTCCGCGCCCCCCATCGGCGCGGAAGAAGAGCGCCTCCGCGAGGACGGCGCGCGCGTGCGGAACTGGAAGCGCTGGGGCCCCTACCTCTCCGAGCGTCAATGGGGCACGGTGCGCGAGGACTACTCGCCGTACGGCGAGTGCTGGGACTACTTCTCGCACGATCACGCGCGCAGCCGCGCCTACCGGTTCGGCGAGGACGGACTGCTCGGCTTCACCGACCGCGAGTGCCGCCTCTGCTTCTCGTGGGCGCTTTGGAACGGCAAGGATCCGATCCTGAAAGAGCGCCTGTTCGGGCTCACCGGACCGCAGGGCAACCACGGCGAGGACGTGACGGAGTCCTACTTCTACCTCGACTCCACTCCGACGCACTCCTTCACGAAGGCGCTCTACAAGTACCCGCAGACCGAGTACCCGTACTCGCGCCTCGTCGAGGAGAACGCACGGCGCGGCAAGGACGCGCGGGAGTTCGAGCTCGCGGACACCGGGGCGTTCGACGACGGACGATTCTTCGACGTGCTCGCCGAGACCGCGAAGGACGGACCCGACGACGTGTTCGTGCGCCTCACGGTGACGAACCGCGGACCGGAGGCGGCAGACCTGCACGTCCTCGCGCAGCTTTGGTTCCGCAACACATGGAGCTGGGGCCGCTCGAGCGACGGCTACTTCGCGAAGCCACGCCTTCGCCGCTCCGATGGCGGCACGATC